>NZ_MVPX01000396.1:0-29632 GCF_002043085.1 Gordonia sp. i37
GCGCGAGAAGAAGTCCCACACCACCAGCACATCGGCGCCCGGCAGCGCCGAGCCGAGTTCGTCGGCGGTCGTGTGCCGGATGTCGGCAATGGCCTCGAGCGCCGCGAGATCGGTCGGCGGCGGAACGTCGGGCGAGCCCAGTAGGGCGAGAACGGGACGGACCTCGGTGTCTCCGGTTGCCATGGCTCCAACGTAGCGGCGAGCACCGCTGTGATGACAGGCTGTTGTCATATTGACACGATGCTGTCATAGTGAGCGTGGGCCGGGGGAGCCGGACCTCATCGACCGGACCTCATCGACAGGGAGCAGCCATGCAGACCGTCCACCTCGCCGTGTACGACACCCTCGCCGACTGGGAGTACGGCTATCTCGCCGCCGGCGTCAACAACCCCGAATTCCAGCGCACGCCGGGCGAATTCCGGATCGAGACCGTGGGCGCGGCCGCCGATCCGATCACCACGCTCGGCGGTGTCACGATCACTCCAGACATCACACTCGACGATGTCGATCCGGCCGCGAGCGCGATGCTCGTACTTCCGGGCGCACAGACATGGGACAGCGGGAACGACGAATTCATCGACGCCGCCCGACGGTTTCTCGGTGCCGGGATTCCGGTCGCCGCAATCTGTGGTGCCACAGTCGGACTCGCGAGGGGCGGACTACTCGACGACCGCGCGCACACCAGCAATGCACCGCAACAGCTCGCGGCCACCGGTTACTGCGGAGCCGACCGGTACCTCGACGTAGCGGCCGTCACCGACCGCGAGGTCATCACAGCAGGCGCGGTGGCGCCCATCGAGTTCGCACGAGAGGTGTTCGCCCGCTTGGGTGTTTACGACGACGCCGTGCTCGACGCGTGGTATCGGCTCTATGCGCATCACGATCCGGCCGGATTCCTCGCCCTGGGACAGCAGTGACCGATCATCCGACGTCTCAGGAACTACTGAGCCGAAGTGCGCTCGCCGCATTCCGGCTCAATGGCCAGTTCCTTGCTCTCGCCGAACAACTCGCCCGGCCGGCCGGGCTCACCGCAACACGGTGGCAGGTCCTCGGGGCGGTACTGCCGGGCCCGTTGACCGTCTCCGACATCGCCCGCGCCATGGGTATCACGCGCCAGAGCGTGCAGCGCACCGCCGACCTCCTGGCCGCAGAGGGGCTCGTCGAATATCGCACGAATCCGGCACATGCGCGGGCAAAGCTGGTGGCCCCCACCGGCGCCGGGCTCGCTGCGATCAACGACATCAACCCTCAGCATCGCGCCGCGGCCGCCCGCATCGCCGCGCGCCTCGGATCCGATCAATGGCACGCCGCACTTGCCGCACTCGAATTGCTCAGCGCATCACTTACCGAGATCGATAATGACCCCGGCGAAATGTGAGTTCGACACAACCTGCACTATCCATCGCCGCGGGGTACCAGCAACTTCCGCATCCCATGTGTCCCAGATCACAATTCAAGGTTCGGGAATTCGGTGGCGTATATTGCCCTAGGTGATCGCGACGCTGGACGACAGATATGCAACCCATGTGAGAAATCTCGGGCAATTCGCCCGTTTCGGCATCGTGGGCGCATCCGGGGTCGTCGTCAACATGCTCGTCGCGGTCCTGATGAACAAGGCGCATGGCGGTACCGCCAACGCGTTCAATGTGATCTGGCATATTCCGGGTTCGGCCTACAACGTGCGTTTCACCGTGCTGGTGTGGATCGTCGGGTTCCTCGTGGCCAACTTCGTCAACTTCCAGCTCAATCGGTCGTGGACCTTCAAGAGTTCCCGGCATGCGACGTGGTGGTCGGAATTCTGGCCGTTCCTCGCGGTGGGCAGTGTCGCCGCGATCGTCGGACTGTTCCTGAAGGTGGGCTTCACCAACCCCACCTCACCGCTCTACCTCTCGTCGTCGTTCTTCCACGAGGCCGCCGGGTTGCACTCCCGCGAGTACTGGGCGCAGATCATCACGATCGTCATCACGATGCCGATCAACTTCATCGTCAACAAGCTCTGGACGTTCCGGGCCGTGCGCTCGCCGGCGGAGCCTGCTCCCGTCGACGCCGGCACCCCTGTCTGAGCATCACCCGTCTGTACGACCCGGCTGGACAACCCTGTCTGGGCAACCCGGTCTGGGCAACCCGGTCTGGGCACCACCATCGGCCAAGGGCCCTAGGCTGGTCCCATGACACAGCCGGCGCGCATTGCCGTTCAGGTCAAGCCCCAGCACGCCTCGTTCGCCGATCTGCGTCGTGCCGCGGCGCTGGTCGAGGAACTCGGCGCCGACATGCTGCTCACGTGGGATCACTTCTTTCCGTTGTCCGGTGATCCCGACGGCCGCCATTTCGAGGCCTGGACCACCCTGTCGGCCTGGGCCGAATCGACCAACCGCGTCGAGTTGGGCGTTCTGGTCTCGTCCGTGGGTTACCGGAACCCGAACCTGTTGGCCGACATGGCACGCACCGTCGACCACATCAGTGCGCGTGACGGTACGGGCCGGTTGATCCTCGGCATCGGCGCCGGCTGGTTCGAGCGCGACTACACCTCCTACGGATTCGAATTCGGCACGGTGGCACAACGTTTGCGGACCCTCGACGACGATCTGCCGGTGATCCGGGAACGCTGGGGCCGGCTGAATCCGGTGCCCACGCGCAGAATCCCGATCCTCATCGGCGGTGGCGGCGAGAAGGTGACGCTGCGGATCGCCGCACAGCACGCCGACATCTGGCACGGCTTCGGTGACGCCGAGACCATTGCCCACAAGCACCGGGTGCTCGACGACTGGTGCGCCCGGATCGGGCGCGATCCCGGCGAGATCGTGCGCTCGGCCGGGGTGAGCCCGAAGCCGGGACGCTTTCCCGAGGATCTCGACGACTACCCGGCGTCGGCGGAGAAGTTGTACGCCGTCGGTACGCGGATCTTCACCGTCGGACTCGAGGCCCCGACCTGGGATCCCGGACCCATCCGCGATCTGGTCGCCTGGCGCGACGCGCGCAACGCCTGACGTCACCACCGGCCACACCTCTGACACCGCTGTCCAATTGTTGACAATCCGACGATTGGCCGTCACCGTGGTCCCATGACCGCCGTCGAACACCTCACCCAGACCGCGACCCTGTCCCCCATCCTCAAACAGGCCACACCGGTGATCGTCGATCACGCGCAGGGCTCGTGGGTGTACGGGACCGACGGTCAGTCCTACCTCGACTTCACCACCGGCATCGGGGTCACCAGCACCGGCCACTGCCACCCGCGGGTGGTCGCCGCCGCTCAGGAGCAGTGCGCCAAGGTCATTCACGCCCAGTACACGACGGTCATGCATCCGCCGTTGCTCGAGCTGACGGCGAAACTCGGCGGGGTCCTCCCGCTCGGCCTCGACTCGGTGTTCTACGCGAACTCCGGATCGGAGGCCGTCGAGGCCGCGATCCGCCTGGCCCGGATGGCCACCGCGCGACCCAATATCGTTGTCTTCCAAGGAGGTTTTCACGGGCGCACCGTCGCCGCAGCCAGCCTCACCACCGCGGGCACCCGGTTCTCGGCGGGCTTCTCCCCACTGATGGGCGGGGTGCACATGGCCCCGTTCCCCTACGCCTACCGCTACGGCTGGGACACCGAGACCGCCGTCGATTTCGCCCTCACCGAACTCGACTACCTGCTCACCTCACGCGTGGCACCCGACGACACCGCCGCCTTCCTCATCGAACCCGTCCTCGGCGACGGCGGCTATCTTCCCACTCCCCCAAGGTTTCTCGCCGGATTACGCGAGTGCGCCGATCGCCACGGCATCCTAATGATCCTCGACGAGGTCCAGGCCGGCTTCGGTCGCACCGGACGGTTCTGGGGCCACCAGCATGCCCCGATCAGCCCCGACATCCTGATCACCGCCAAGGGACTCGCCTCCGGTTTCCCGATCTCGGCGATCGCCGCACCCACCGAGCTGATGACCAAGGCCTGGCCGGGCTCGCAGGGCGGCACCTACGGTGGCAACGCTGTGGCCGCGGCAGCCGCGATCGCCACCCTCGACGTGATCGCCGAGGAAAACCTCGTCGACAACGCCGCCATCCGCGGGGAACAACTCCTCGCCGGTATCCGCGAGGTGACCACCGGACTCGACGCCGTCGGCGACGTTCGCGGACTCGGGCTGATGATCGGCATCGAATTCGTCACCCGCGTCGGTGACCGCTGTTTGCCTGACGCCGCTACCGCACTTGCGGTTCAGCGCGCCTCGACGGCTCACGGGTTGCTGACCCTGACCTGCGGCCCGGCCGGCAACGTCGTGCGCCTGATCCCTGCACTCGTCGTCACCGCCGACGAGATCGCGCTCGGCATCGAACGCTTCGGCGCTGCGGTGCATTCGGTTCTCGGCGCATGATCAGCTCATGACGAGTGTGTCGCAACAAGCACTGGGCCCGGATCTCGATACCGACGACGCGGCCGGCGCGCTCCTCGACGACCTGACCGCCCACGATCTGCTCGTCGACGCCTCGACCCGCCGGCGCGCGGAATACTCCTACGACGCCTCCAACTATCGGGTACCTCCGCTGGCGGTGGTGTTCTCCCGCAATGCTGACGAGGTCGCACTCACCGCACGGCTGTGCCACCGCCACGGGGTGCCGATCATCGCCCGTGGCGGCGGAACCTCCATGGCGGGCAACGCGATCGGCGCCGGCATCGTCATCGACCTGTCCCGACACATGCGAACCGTCGGCGTCGTCGACGCCGGCGCACGCACGGTCACCGCCGATGCCGGGGTCATTCTCACCGAACTCGCCGCGGAGGTGCGCACCCGCACCGACGGTCGGCTGACCTTCGCCCCCGACCCGTCGTCGGCGTCACGCGCCACCCTGGGCGGTGCTATCGGCAACGACGCCTGCGGCAATCATTCGGTTCGCCACGGACGCACCAGCGATCATGTCGAGGCACTGCATCTGGTGACCTCCGACGGTCTACGCCTCACCGCCACCCGCACCGGGGTGCATGCCACCGAGCCCGACGACACCGAAGCCACCTCCCGCGCAACCGAACTCACCGAGGTGCTGCGCGATCTCGTCGGCCACAACCTCGCGATCCTGCGCACCGACCTCGACACCATTCCCCGCCAGGTGTCGGGGTATCACCTGTCACACCTGTTGCCGGAGCACGGTTTCGACGTCGCGCGGGCGCTCGTCGGCAGCGAGGGCGGTTGCGCGATCGTCACTTCGGCCGTCGTTCGTCTGGTGCCCGTGCCGACCTCACAGCTGCTGCTCTGTGTCGGCTATCGCTCCGTCGCCGACGCCGCACGCGACGTGCCGGCCATCCTGCCGTTCGAGCCCTCGGCGATCGAGGGAATCGACCGCAAGATCGTCTCCACCATGGCTGCTCGACGCGGACCGGAGACGGTCGCCGGACTTCCCGACGGTGACGCGTGGCTGTTCATCGATCTCGACGACACCAGCGCGGCAGCACAATCGGCGGTCGACGTACCGGCCACCATCGATCGCCTGCTCGCCGAGTTGCGTGCCACCGGCCGCATGGTGGACGCGACCGTCGTCTCCGACCCCGCGGTGCGGTCATCGCTGTGGCGGGTCCGTGAGGACGGCGCGGGCCTCTCGGCCCGCCTGATCACCGAGGACCACGCCCACGAGTCGTGGCCCGGATGGGAGGATGCCACCGTCGCACCCGATCGTCTTGCCGACTACCTCGTCGACTTCGAGCGACTTCTCGACGAGCATGGCCTCACCGGCGTCATGTACGGCCACTTCGGCGCCGGGTGTATGCACGTGCGCATCACCTTCGATCTACGCACCACCGACGGCCGTGCGGTCATGCGCCGATTCTGTACGGATGCAGCGCATCTGGTGGTGTCGCACGGCGGATCGCTGTCGGGTGAGCACGGTGACGGGCGAGCACGTTCGGAGTTGTTGCCGATCATGTATTCACCAGAGATGTTGCGCGCCTTCGACGATTTCAAGCGAGTCTGGGATCCGTCCGGGCTCCTCAACCCGACGGCCGTCGTCGAACCTGCACCGATCACCGCCAGTTTGGCTCTCGCCGAAGTACCGAATCGGGTGTGGATCGATGCCGGTGCACTCACCCAACGGGACTCGACCCCGACGGGATCGCTGGATTCGTTCATTCATTCCGTGCAGGGCTGCATCGGGGTGGGCCGGTGCCGTACGTCGTCCGGCGGGGTCATGTGCCCGAGTTATCGGGCCACCCGCGACGAGAAGGACTCCACCCGTGGTCGGGCACGCGTTCTTCAGGAGATGGTCCGCACCGCGCCGACCGTCGAATCCGGTTGGCGGTCCACCGACGTCGCCGACGCCCTGGATCTGTGCCTGTCGTGCAAGGCGTGTTCCACCGATTGCCCGACGGGCGTCGACATGGCGTCGTACAAGTCGGAGTTCCTCGACCATCACTACCGCCGACGACTCCGCCCGGCCTCGCATTACTCCCTGGGCTGGATGCCGGCGTGGCTACCGCTCGCGACCGCGGCGGCACCGCTGATCAACCGGTCGATGATGGTACCGTCGTTGCGCCGCTTGGCCGCTCGACTCGGCGGCCTCGACGCTCGCCGCGCGATGCCCGCCTTCGCCACCCGCCGCGAGGTGCGTACTCACCTCGCCCCGCTGCCCGCGGTCACCGACACCACCGACACGGTCTTGTTTGTCGATACCTTCACCCGGGCCTTCCGACCGCAGGTCGCGACCGCCACCGCACGGTTGCTCGGCGCCACCGGAGACAGCGTCGGCTGCCGCAGCGACGCGTGCTGCGGGCTCACCTGGATCTCGACCGGGCAACTGTCGCGGGCCCGAAAGACCCTCGCGCACACCGCCGAACTCCTCGACGACGGCACCGACCGGCCGATCGTGGTTCCCGAACCGAGTTGTGCCGCAGCCTTGCGCAAGGATCTTCCCGACCTCGTCGACACCGCCGCGGCTCGGCGGGTGTCCGCGCGGGTGCACAGCGTCGCCTCGATCGTCGGGCACCTCCTCGACGCCGGCTTCACCCCCACCGGTCTCCCGGCGGCGGTCACGCTGCAAACCCACTGCCACGAGTACGCGACGTTCGGCGCCCGTACCGGTGCACAGGTACTGTCCCGGCTCGGCGTGCAGGTCCGCACCGCCGACGGATGCTGCGGTGTGGCAGGCAACTTCGGGTTCGAACGCGGCCACTACGACGTCAGTGTCGCCGTTGCCGAGCACGCCCTCGCACCGGCGCTGCGCGCCGACGCCACCACGCCGGTCGTGACCGACGGATTCAGTTGCGCGATGAGCGTCGAGCACCTCGCCGCCACCGACCCACTGATCAACGCCACCGGTATCCATCTCGCCGAACTCCTCGCACCCCAGCCGACAGCGCCCGACACCCATGGAGGTTCCGCATGACCACCACCGAATCCCGCACCGTCCCGGCCCTCGCAGGCATCCACACCGACCTCTTGATCGATGGTCACTGGCAGCCTGCGGCATCGGGCCGGCGGTTCGAGGTGGAGAACCCGGCCACCGGGGAGATCCTGGCGTCTGTCGCCGACGCCGGAGCCGACGACGCGCTGGCCGCGGTGCGGGTCGCCGCCGACACGCAGGCACGGTGGGCCGCGACGAGTCCCCGCGCACGCAGCGAGATCCTTTATCGCGCTTACCAACTCATCATCGACCGCACCGACGAGTTCGCCGCGGTGATGACCGCGGAGATGGGTAAGCCGTTGGCCGAGGCGCGGGGTGAGGTCGCCTACGGCGCCGAGTTCTTCCGGTGGTTCGCCGAGGAGGCGGTGCGTATCGGCGGTGACGCCACCACCACCGGCGACGGCGGTAACCGGATCGTCGTCACCCGCCGCCCGGTCGGTCCGTGCGTCCTGATCACGCCGTGGAACTTCCCGCTGGCCATGGGAACCCGCAAGATCGGGCCGGCCGTCGCGGCCGGCTGCACGATGGTGTTCAAACCCGCCGAGCTCACCCCGTTGACGTCGCTGTTGCTCGCCGACGTGCTGCGCGAGGCCGGTCTGCCCGACGGTGTCCTCAACGTCGTCACCACCTCCGATCCCGGGGCGATCGTCGGGGCGTGGATGGCGTCGGGTCTGGCCCGCAAGGTCAGTTTCACCGGCTCGACCGAGGTCGGCAAGCTGCTCATCGCCCAGGCCGCCGAGCACGTCATGCGCACGTCGATGGAGCTGGGCGGCAACGCCCCGTTCATCGTGTGCGACGACGCCGACGTCACCCGCGCCGTCGACGCGGTGATGGTCGCGAAGATGCGCAACATGGGACAGGCGTGTACCGCCGCGAACCGGATCTTCGTACACCGCAGCGTGTTCGACGAGTTCGCCGACGCGCTCACCGACCGGATGAGCGCCCTGACCGTGGGTGACGGCGCAGTCGAGGGCACCACCGTCGGCCCGCTCGTGGAGGAGAAGGCCGTGGCCAAGGTCGAACGTCTCGTCGCCGACGCCGTCGGCCGTGGCGCCCAGGTGCGCTGCGGCGGTGCCCGCGTCGACGGCGCCGGGCACTTCTACCTGCCGACCGTGCTGACCGAGGTCGATCCCGATTCCGACCTCGTGCACACCGAGATCTTCGGTCCGGTCGCGGCCCTGATCCCCTTCGACGGCAACGGTATCGACGCAGATCAGAAGGTCCTCTCCCTCGCCAACTCCACGCCGTGGGGACTTGTCGGTTACGTTTGCAGTGAGAACGCCGACAGGCTGTCCGATCTCGCCGATGCCCTCGAGGTCGGGATGGTCGGTCTCAACACCGGGCTGGTCTCCAACCCGGCGGCACCGTTCGGCGGGATCAAACAGTCGGGCCTGGGTCGCGAAGGTGGCCGGCTGGGCATCGAGGAGTTCCTCGACGTCAAATACACCTCCAGCCCGGTCCGCCGGCACTAACACCCACCGGCCGAACCAGGAGAAGCCACGACGCCACGAAGGAGGCGATGAATGTACCTCGGCGCGCAGCTGTTCACCGACAGCGAGTACGAGCGGAGGCTGACCCGGGTGCGTGAAGCGATGGATCTGCAAGGTCTTTCGGCACTCATCGTCACCGAGCCCGCGAATCTCTTCTATCTCATCGGCTACAACGCGTGGTCGTTCTACACGCCGCAGATGCTGTTCGTGCCCATCGAGGGCGACATGGTCTTCTTCGCCCGTGAGATGGATGCCCATGGCGCACACCGCACCACGTGGCTTCCCGAGGAGCAGATCGTCGGCTACCCGGAGAGCTACGTCCACCGGCCGCACGTCCACCCGTTCGACTGGGTCGCGTGGGCACTGCGGCAACGCCACCTCATCGCCCCGGCGTCCAAGGCCGGCTCGGTCGGCCTGGAGATGGATTCGCACTATTTCACACCGAAAGCCTATCGGGCGCTGTACAACGCGATCCCGGAGTGGAAACTCGTCGACGGCTTCGAGCTGGTCAACTGGGTCCGGTCGGTCAAGTCCGACGCCGAGATCCAGCTGATGCGGCAGGCCGGGATGGTGTGCTCGGAGGCGATGCGCGCGGCGATCGACACCATCGATGTCGGTGTGCGGCAATGCGATGCGGCCGCAGTCATCTCCCAGGCGCAGATCACCGGCACCGAGGAGTTCGGTGGCGACTACCCGGCCATCGTGCCGATGATGCCGACCGGCGCGGCCGCCGACACCCCGCATCTCACCTGGAATCAGGGAACATTCGTCGAGAACGAGGCCGTCGTCATCGAATTGACCGGCGCACACAACAGATATCACTGCCCACTCGCTCGGACCGTCGCGCTGGGCAAGCCGTCCAACGATCTGGATTACGTCGCCCAGGCCACCGCCGAGGGCCTGAACAATGTGCTCGACGCGATCCGTCCAGGGGTGCCGACCCGCGAGCTCGCCTCCACCTGGAACTGGACCCTCGCGAAGTACGGCCTCGAAAAGCCGTCCCGGCTGGGCTATTCCATCGGTATCGGCTATCCACCGGATTGGGGCGAACGCACCATCAGCATCCGCACCGAGGACGAAACGATCCTGGAGACCAACATGACCTTCCACATCATCTGCGGAATGTGGATGGACAACTACGGTTTCGAGCTGTCCGAGTCGGTGCGCGTCAGCCCGACCGGCGTGGAGACCTTCACCAGTTTCCCCCGCGAACTGATCCAGAAATGAGGTGAGGACATGACCACCATCCACCCCGCCACCACGCACCCCGCCGCTGCGCACTCGACCCCCACGATCCCACTCGCCGGGCGCGCCAAGGATCTCGTCGGATCGATGATCGACTCCTCGACCTCGCTGCTGGCTGCACAGAGCCACGACATCGTGCGATTCGCGATGGGCTCCCCCGCCGACGAGGCGGTGCCCGCCGACGAGTTCCGAGAGATCGCCGGGGCGATCCTCGACAACACCTCGTTCACCTACGGCGCCACCGAGGGCGAACCACGACTGCTGCAGTTGCTCGTCGACTACCTCGCCACCACCCCGGACCCGTCGAGCCACGACAGGCTCGTCATCACCACCGGGGGCATGCAGGGCCTCGACTTGGCGTCCAAGCTGTTCGTCGATCCCGGTGACCTCGTCGTCGTCGAGTCGCCCACCTACACCAACGGCAGCGCCACGGCGCTGTCCTACGGTGCGCAACTGCTCGAGGTGCCGGTCGACGACGACGGCATGCAGGTCGACACGCTCGTCGACCTCGTCGCCCGCACCCGCCGCACGCCCAAGGCGATCTACACGATCCCGACGTTCCAGAATCCGTCGGGCGTCACGCTGTCGGAGGAGCGCCGCAGAGAGCTTCTGCGGCTGGCCCACCATTGGGGTGCGGTGATCATCGACGACGACCCGTACGGGCTCCTGCGTTTCGCCGGCGAGGACATCCCCACCTTCCAGACCCTCTCGCCCGCCGATCCGCTGGTGTTCTCGGTGCGCACCTTCTCCAAGATCCTGGCGCCGGGCTGGCGGGTCGGCTGGGTTGATGCCGACCCGTCGCTGCGGCAACTGCTGATCAACGGCAAACAGGCCATGGACACCTGCACCAACGTCCCCAATCAGCACATCGTCGCCGAATACATCTCGCGCGGCGGCCTGACCGATCACCTCGCCTCACTGCGCACCCTCTACCGGGCGCGCAAGGACGCGATGCTCGACTCCGTCGGGCGTCATCTGGGTGAACGCGTCACCACCACCAACCCCGACGGCGGCTTCTTCCTGTGGCTGACCTTGCAGGGCGAGTTCGCCGAGATCGACACCCGCGAACTGTTCGAGGTGGCCTTGGCCGACGGCGTCGCCTTCATTCCCGGCCCGGCTTTGTCCCCGGGTGGACGCTTCCGCAATGCGTTGCGTTTATGCTTCGCCTCGAGCACTCCCGAGCGAATCGAGGAGGGCATCCGACGCCTGACCGGCAGTCTTGAGAAGATGGCCGGGTGAACGGTGCACCCGGACCCCTGCCGACCGACGCCCTGCCCATCGACGCCGACGAGATCACCGATCTGACGGTCGCGTTGGTGCAGGCGCCCAGCGAGAACCCCGGCGGCACCGAGGCACAGGCCGTCGCCGTCCTTGAAAAGGCGTGCCAGAACGCCGGGTTCGTGGTCAGCACGCATGAGGTCGCACCCGGCCGGCCGAATCTCGTCGCCACCCTGCCCGGCGGCAACGGCCCGGGTCTGATGTTTCTCGGGCACTCCGACGTCGTGCCCGCGGGCCCCGGCTGGACCGGCGACCCCTACCTTGCGCGCGTCGCCGACGGATCGATCATCGGCCGCGGCGCCACCGACATGAAGGGCGGGCTCGCCGCGATCGTGACCGCCATGTCGGCGCTGGCGTCCTCCGGCGTCGAACTCACCGGCCCGGTACAACTGGTGTGCACCGTCGACGAGGAGGAACACGGCAGCGGCGTGCGTGATCTCGTCACCGATCATCCCGGCAAGTTCCTCGGGTGCGTGGTCGCCGAGCCGACCGATCTCACCGTCGTCCGCGGATGCCGCGGCGCGTCCTACATCGAGATCGACGTGACCGGTCGCGCCGCGCACTCCGGACGCCCCGACGACGGCCGCAGCGCCATCTACGCCGCCGCCGCTATCGTCGACCTCATTCGCGCCGACCACGAGGCGATGACCGCCCGTGCCGACGGCCTACTCGGTTCTGGGACATGGAATGTCGGCACCATCTCCGGCGGGCAGGGTATCTCCGTCGTCGCCCCGATGGCCGCGCTCGGCATCGACCGCAGGCTGATGCCCGACGAGACCGCCGACGGCGTCGCCGACGCACTACGCACCCGAATCACCCAGGCGGGCATCGATTCCGACGGCATCGGCGTCGACGTGCGGGTCACCATGGAGATGCCGGGCTTCGAGACACCCGCCGATCACCGCCTCGTCGCCACGGCTGTCGGCGCACTCGAGAGCCTCGGCGTCGCCACCTCCGTGGGCGGATGGAGCGCCGCCTGCGACGGCGGCTTCGTCAGCCGCGACCTCGGCATCCCGGCCGTCGTCTGCGGTCCTGGCGACATCAACACCCAGGCCCACCAGCCCGACGAGACCGTCCGGATCGCCGACGTGGTCACGGCTGCAAGGGCATACACCCAGATGGCCCTGACCCTCCTCGCTCCGCGCCCCTGAACGCCCCATTTCCGGTGGTCAAGGTTGGTCGAGGTTGCCCCCCGGGCCCAGGGCCCCGATAAGTCGAGGTTGGTCCCGGGTCCCGGGTCCCGGTGGTCGAGGTGCGACGAGCGATAGCGAGGAGCCTCGAGACCCATTGCACCGCTGCTGGTTTCCCATTGGTGCACCACCCGCGTTCACCACATCACACCGCGACCGTCAGCTCCGCACGCTCGCGTTTTCGTCGGCGACCGCGAAATCCTCGGTCCGCTCCGGGATCTCGGTGCCGCGGATCGAGCAGCCCGCGGTCTCCTTGAGGAACACCATCGCGATCATGCCGATGGCACACGCCCCCATCATGTAGATGGCCGGGAACAGCAGCCAGCCGGTGTCGCCGACGACGGCGTCGTTGACCAGCGGAGCGGTACCACCGAAGGCTGCGGTGGCGACGTTGTAGGAGATGGCGAACCCCGCGTAGCGCACCTGGGTCGGGAACATCGCCGGGAAGGTCGCCGAGATCGTGGCGAGCTGCGGGATGTAGAGCAATCCGAGAACGACGAATCCGATGATGGCCCAGGCGAATCCCTGACCCATCAGCCAGTACAGCGGTAGCGCGAGAACGAAGAGGCCGATCAGCGAGCCCCACCACATCGGTTTTCGGCCTGTTCGATCCGACCACGCACCGAAGAACGGGATCGCGAGCATCATCGCGAGCTGACCGATGAGCACGACGGTCGAGCCCGACGACTCCGACAACCCGATCGTGCTCTTGAGGTAGGTCGGTTGGTAGGCGAGCAGGGTGTAGTTGACGACGTTCAACGCAATCACCATGCCGAACATGGTCAGGATCGGCTGCCAGTAGTTCGAGAGGAGATCCTTGAACCTGGTCCACGCCGTGCCCTTGATCTCGTTGTCCTGCTCGAGTTCCTGGAAGACCGGGGTGTCCTCCATCTGCGAGCGCAGGTACAGACCGATGAGACCCATCGGCAGCGCGATCAGGAACGGAATGCGCCAGCCCCACGTCTGCATCTGATCGTCACTGAGTAGCAGTTCGAGTAGCAGCACGATCGCGGTGCCGGCCGAGAAGCCGGCAAGGGTGCCGAATTCGAGGAACGAGCCGAATCGGCCGCGTTTACGATCGGGGGCGTACTCGGCCATGAACGTTGCGGCACCGCCGTATTCGCCGCCCGTGGAGAACCCTTGGATCACGCGCAGTGTGATGAGCAGAACTGGCGCCCAGATCCCCGCCACCGCATGCGTGGGCAGCACACCGATCAGTGCCGTTGCCCCCGAGATGAGCAGGATCGTCATCGCCAGCACGGACTTTCGTCCGATCCGGTCGCCGATCGGTCCCCAGATCATGCCGCCGAGCGGACGCAACACGAACGAGATCGCGAAGCCGAGCATGGTGCCGATCGTGCCGAGATGACCGGGGAAGAACGCGTGGGTGAGATAGGTGGTGGTCGCGGCGTAGACGCCGTAGTCGTACCACTCGGTGGCGTTGCCGATTGCCGATGCGGCGATCGCTTTGCGCAGTAGCGCTTTCCCTTCGCGCGATTCCGGATCGGGCGCGAGATCCTCATATGTTGCCGAGGAGTTTGCCGTAGCCATCTGTGCCTTCCTGGTGGAGTCGGGGCCAGTGTCGTCGGGCTGACTCACATCGGTGGGCGATGATCGCGCGGGCGATGTCGATCGCGTTGCCCTACAACGCGATCTCCGCAGTGGACCCGGACCCCTCATGTCCGCCCACGGCGTCACCGATCAAGCGGTGCAGCCCGTCCCTCATGTGTTCGATCATCAGCACGTCGGCCGCCTGCGGATCTCCTGCCGCGATGGCGTCCACCAATGCCTGGTGTTCGTCGATTCGTTCCTTTCCCGAGGCGTACGTTCCTCGCATGGCCCGCAGACACATTCGCGTCTCCACGCGGATCGTCTCGTGCAGCCGCGAAAGACGCTGACTACCTGCGGCTTCCACCAATCGCTGATGGAACCGCATATCCGCTTCGGCCATGGCTTCACCGTTCGGATCATCGATGCACTCACGCATCATGGCCACCGCATCATTGAGGGCCGCAACCGATTCCGGGTCATCGGCGGAGATGACCTGCTCGATCGCGGCCCGTTCGACGGCGGTGCGTGCTATGTACATGTCGCGTATGTCGTCATCGTCCATCGAGACGACGAACAGACCCCGGTTGCGGTGGCTCACCAGCAGACCCTCTGCGGTGAGCCGCTGCATCGCCTCGCGCAACGGACCACGACTGACCCCGAGGTCGGCCGCCAGACCCGATTCCGTCAACTGCGAACCAGGCGGAAAACTACCGTTGGCGATGGCCTCATGCAACTTCCGGGCGATGATCGCAGGTGTGGACTCCTGCACGATCGGCGCCAGCACACGTTTGCGTGCCGAGGCCGAACCATCATCCCCAGCAGACCGCGTATTCGCCATCTCTGTTCTTCCTTCTTACTCGCTGCACGGCCCAATGTCAGCTTTCCGCTGCGCATTTCGGCCAGCGCGCACCGCATACAACCCGGTGAGCTGCGACGATGCGTCCGAGGCGGAGATTTGTCACGAAGACCACCCGTCGCATGCCGCAGCGCCAATTGTTAGATTGTTGACAATCTACCCCGATGGCTGGTCCGGTGACAACAACATCGGACTCATTCCCGAACGAACCGGTAGCCCATCCCCGCCTCCGTGAGCAGATGCCTGGGGTGAGCAGGGTCCTCCTCGAGTTTGCGGCGCAGGCTGGCCAGGTAGACGCGCAGGTAGTTCGACTGGCCGGTGTAGGTCGGCCCCCACACACCGGTCAGGATCTCGCGCTGACCCACCAACTTGCCCTCGTTGCGCACCAGCATCTCCAGCACTCCCCACTCCGTGGGAGTCAGATGTACCCGTTCACCGTTACGCGTGACCTGTTTGGCACCGAGGTCGACCGTGAACGATCCGGCCGACACCACCGGGTTCTCGGCGCTCGGCTCCCCCGACGAACCCGCCCCGCGTCGGATCGCGGCCCGCAAACGTGCGACGAACTCTTCCATCCCAAAGGGTTTGGTCACGTAGTCATCGGCACCGGCATCGAGGGCGGCGACCTTGTCGACGGCCTCACCGCGGGCCGACAACACGATCACCGGCACGTTCGTCCACCCGCGCAGACCGGCGAGCACCTCGAATCCATCGATGTCGGGGAGCCCCAGATCCAACACCACCGCCTGTGGGTTGGTTTTGGCCGCCGCCGCCAGGGCGGCCGCACCGGTCGCCGCGGTCGTGACGTCGAAGCCGCGTGTTTTCAGGTTGATCCGCAACGCCCGCAACAACTGTGGCTCGTCGTCGACGACGAGCACGCGCGCCCCGTCAACCATGTGTCACCCCCTCCACGGGAGCGGATCGCTCCGACTGTTCGGTGGCGGGCAGATCCACCACCATCGTCGTGCCACCACCGGGTGTGTCGACGACGGCGAGGTTGCCACCCATCGTCGAGGTGAAACCCTGGGCCACCGAAAGACCCAGCCCCACACCGCCATCGGAGCCGTTGCGATCGAAGCCCTGGCGGAAATCGTCGAAGATCTGCTCACGCCGTTCGACCGGAATCCCGGGCCCGTGGTCGACGACCTCGATGATCGTGCGCGGCGACTGCGGGTCCGACTCGTCGAGCGAGGTCGCCACCTCGACCTGCCCGCCGCCGTGGCGCACCGCGTTGTCGATGAGATTGGCCAGCACCCGTTCCAGCAACCCGCCGTCGGTCCATGCCCAGACATGACCGAACCGGAAGGTGATGCCCGCGGCGGCCGGTCCGCTGCGGTTGGCCGCCCGGTGCACCACCTCGACGAGATAGGTGCGCGCCATGTTCGGACGGATCGCACCGGCCTCGAGCCGCGACGAGTCCAGCAGGTTGGCAACCAGAGCCGAGAGCTGATCGACGGATTCCTCGATGGTGGCCAACAATTCGGCGGTGTCCTCCGGCGAGAACGTCACCTCCTCGCTGCGCAGACTCGACACGGCCGCCTTCGCACCGGCCAGCGGGGTACGCAGATCGTGGCTCACCGCCGACAGCAGGGCCCGCCGGAGTTCGTCGGTCTGTGCGAGGGCCCGCGCGACGGCGGCGCCGGCCTCGAGGTCGGCGCGTTCGAGTGCCGCGGCCGCCTGGGTGGCGACGGCCGTGAGCACCCGACGATCCTGCGCCTCCGGCGACGCCCCGCACAGCAGCAACTCGTATTCGTCACCCCGGGCGGGCACGACGGTATCGGATTCCGAATCACGGTGCGGCGGATCTTCTCCCACCGCAGCACTGACCTCGACGGTCCCGTCGGCCCGGCGGCGTACCACCGACACCGCACGCTGATCGTAGGTCTCCCGAACGCGTTCGAGCAGACCCGCCACATCCGCGCCGCCGAGGACGGCGTCACTGAACACCGCCAGCAGTTCGGCCTCACGCGCCGCCCGTTGCGCCTGCCCCCGCCGGACCGTGGCCGAATCGACCAGCGCGGCAACCGCTATCGCGATGACGAGCATCACCAGGATGGTGATCAGGTTGTCCGGTTCGTTGATGGTCAGGGTGAACCGCGGTGCGGTGAAGAAGTAGTTGAGCAGCACACCGGAGACCACCGCCGACAACGCGGCCGGCGCAACACCGCCGAGCATCGAGATCGCCAGCACGGTGACGAAGAACAACGCTGTCTCACTGGCGAATCCGAGCCAGCGGTCGAGGATGGCCAGGATGCCCGTCATCACCAGCGGTACCACCACCGCCAGGACCCAGCTCAGCGGCCGGTGGAACCGGGTCTCGCGGATGTCGAGGCGGTTGCGTTTCGCGGTCTCCTCGTGGGTGACCATGTGGACGTCGATCCGTCCGCTGCTGGCGACGACCGTCGCGCCGACCCCCTCGTCGAAGATGCGCTTCCACCGCGGCCGCCGAGACGTGCCGAGTACCAGCTGGGTCGCGTTGACCCCGCGCGCGAATTCCAGCAGCGTGGTGGGGATGTCGTCGCCGACGATGGAGTGCACGCGCGCACCGAATCCGGCGGCCAGTTCGGTCAGTTCGGACAGTTCCACACCGGAGCGTCCGGCCAGCCCGTCACCGCGGACCACGTGTACGACGATCAGCTCGGCACTCGACCGTGAGGCGATGCGGCTGGCGCGGCGGATCAGCGTCGACGATTCGGCCCCACCGGTGATCGCCACCACCACCCGTTCCCGCGCCTCCCATGTGTCGGTGATCGCATGCGCGGCACGATAATCGGCCAGATTGTCGTCGACGCGGTCGGCCAGCCACAGCAACGCGAGCTCACGCAACGCGGTCAGGTTGCCCTGACGAAAGTAGTTGGCGAGCGCGCCGTCGATCCGGCCACTGGGATAGACCTTGCCCGCCGAGAGTCGTTGCCGCAGCGCCTGCGGGGCGATGTCGACGAGCTCGATCTGGTCGGCGGCGCGCACCACCGCGTCGGGCACGGTCTCCCGCTGGGTGACGCCGGTGATCTGGGCGACCACATCGTTGAGACTCTCGAGATGCTGGATGTTGACCGTGGTGAGCACGTCGATCCCGGCATCCCGGAGGACGTCGATGTCTTGCCAGCGCTTGGCATTCGCCGATCCCGGGACGTTGGAGTGGGCGAGTTCGTCGACGAGGGCCACCTGCGGGTGGCGGGACAGCACCGCGTCGAGATCCATCTCCTCCAGCTCGGTACCCCGGTAGACGATGCGGCGTCGCGGTATCACCTCGATGCCCTCGATCAGACCGGCCGTCGCCGACCGCCCGTGGGACTCCACGACGGCGATCACCACGTCGGCGCCCTCACCGATCAGATCGTGTGCGTGCGCGAGCATCTCATAGGTCTTGCCCACGCCTGGGGCACAGCCGAGGAAAACCTCCAGGGTGCCCCGGGCGTCGGCAGTGGAAACCATGCGTCCGAGTCTATCGGCGAAGTGCCGTCACGACCGGCACACGGTGTGTCCCAGGGCGAGATTCACCTCGAGCACATCCACGGTCGGCTGACCCAGGAACCCCCACTGCCGGCCGGAGGTGTGCGCGTCGATGATCGCCTGGACCTGTGCGGGGGTGCGGCCGCTGTTGCGGGCGATGCGGGGAACCTGCAGTGCCGCGTAGGCCGGACTGATGTCGGGGTCCAGACCCGACCCGGAGCCGGTGACCGCATCGACCGGCACCGCCGTCGGTGCCACCCCTTCGCGCTGCGCGATGATCTTTCGGCGCGCCTCGATCTCGGTGGCCAGCGTCTGGCTGTTGGGTCCCTGGTTGCTCGCCGCCGACGACGACGGGTCACCCGGCGCCATCGGGTTGTCGGCCGATCCGAGCACACGGGCATGCAGGAACGAGTCGGGTTGTCCGGCAACGGGTTGCGGGTCGATGCCGATGATCGAGGAGCCGGCGGCACAACCGCGGGCGTCAACGACCTGGGAGCCCTCGGCGGCGTGGCTGTCCAATCGGGACGCCGCCCACACGACCGCCGGATAGGCGACGCCGACGACGACGGTCAGCGCGAGCAGGACACCGATCGCGGCGACACACTGCCGCACAAAGGTGGAGATGACGGTGTTCATCACTTCCTCACCCCATTCCCGGAAGGAAACGGACCACGAGATCGATCAACCAGATCCCGACGAACGGTGACACGACGCCACCGAGGCCGTAGATCAGCAGATTGCGGCCGAGCAGGCGCGAGGCCGAGCTGGGCCGGTATTTGACGCCACGCAACGACAGCGGGATGAGCGCGACGATGATCAGGGCGTTGAACACGATCGCCGAGACGATCGCCGACTGCGCCGAATGCAGGTGCATGATGTTGAGCACGTGCAGTTGCGGGTAGATGACCGCGGACATCGCCGGCAGGATCGCGAAGTACTTCGCGAGGTCGTTGGCCAGCGAGAACGTCGTCAGCGCACCGCGGGTGATCAGCAGTTGCTTGCCGATGGCGACGACCTCGATCAGCTTGGTCGGATCCGAATCGAGGTCGACCATGTTGCCGGCTTCCTTGGCCGCCGACGTCCCGGTGTTCATGGCCAGCCCGACGTCGGCCTGCGCGAGCGCGGGGGCGTCGTTGGTGCCGTCGCCGGTCATCGCGACCAGCCGCCCACCTGCCTGTTCGGACCGGATCAGGGCGAGTTTGTCCTCCGGGGTGGCCTCGGCGACGAAGTCGTCGACGCCCGCTTCGTCGGCAATCGCCTTGGCGGTCAACGGATTGTCACCGGTGACCATCACCGTGCGGATGCCCATCGCCCGCAGTTGTGCAAAGCGCGAACGCATTCCGGGCTTGACCACGTCGGAGAGCTGGATGGTACCGAGGATGCGTGCGCCGTCGGCGTCGTGGACGGCGACCAGCAGCGGCGTGCCACCACCCTGCGAGATCTCGGCGACGCGATCGGTGACGACCTCCGGTACCGAGCCGCCGAGCCGGCCGATCCAGCGGGTCACCGCGTCGGCGGCGCCCTTGCGGTATTCGACATCGGACGGGCCGTCGTGCAGATCGATTCCGCTCATACGGGTTTCGGCGGTGAAGGCCACGACGTCGTAGTTCGGGTGAACACCACCGCGCGCCGCGTCGGCGTCATCGGCGGCCATCGGGGTGACCTGATGCTCCTGCAGACAGAGATCGACGATGCTGCGGCCTTCGGGGGTGTCGTCGGCCAGACTGCACCGATACGCGGCGGACGCGAGGTCGGCGGTGGAGGTGTCGGGACCGGGGAAGATCTCGGTGGCCCGCCGGTTACCGAAGGTGATGGTGCCGGTCTTGTCCATCAGCAGGGTGTCGATGTCGCCGGCGGCCTCGACCGCCCGGCCCGACATCGCCAGCACATTGCGTTGCACCAGTCGATCCATCCCGGCGATACCGATCGAGGACAGCAGCGCTCCGATCGTCGTCGGGATGAGGCAGACCAGCAACGCGATCAACTTGATCGGATCGGGGCTCTGCCCGGCGTACTGCTGCATCGGGCCGACCGCGACGACGGCGAGCAGGAAGATCACCGTCAGGCTGGCGAGCAGGATGTCCAGCGCGATCTCGTTGGGGGTCTTCTTGCGGGCGGCCCCCTCGACGAGCGCGATCATCCGGTCGACGAAGGTCTCCCCCGGCGCCGTGGTGATCTTGACGATGATGCGATCCGACAGCACGACGGTGCCGCCGGTGACAGCGCATCGGTCACCACCGGATTCGCGGACCACCGGCGCGGATTCGCCGGTGATCGCCGACTCGTCGACGGTCGCGATGCCCTCGATGACGTCGCCGTCACCGGCGATCACCTCACCGGCCTCGACGATGATCCGGTCGCCGACCACGAGATCGCTGCCCGAGACCGAAACCGTCGAACCGTCGGTACCGATTCGTCGGGCCATGGTGTCACGCTTGACCTTTCGCAGGCTGTCCGCCTGCGCGCGGCCGCGCCCCTCGGCGACGGCCTCGGCGAGGTTGGCGAAGATCACCGTGAACCACAGCCATGCGGCGATCAGCCAGGAGAACCACGACGGCCGCCAGATCGCGAGCACCGTGGTGACGATGGCGCCGAGGAGCACCACGAACATCACCGGGTTGCGGGCTTGGTCCTTCGGGTTCAGTTTGCGCGCCGCCTGCGGCAGCGAGGTGATCAGGCTGCGGGCGTCGAATGCGCCGCCCGACACCAGTTCCGGGGAGTCGGCGGACTCGCCGGTGGGCTGGTGCCCGCCGTCGGTCCGGTCGATCGTATCCACACTCACAGAGCTGCCTCCGCGATCGGTCCCAGCGCCATGGCCGGGAAGAAGGTGAGTCCCGCGACGAGCAGGATGGTTCCGAACAACAACGCGCCGAACAGGAGTCCGTGCGTCGGTAGGGTCGATGCGGTGTCGGTGCGGGCCTCGAGCGCGACCGCGCCACGGCCGTCAGCGTCTGCGTCGTCACCATCGGCCGCCCCCTGACCGCTGGTCGAGGTACCAGGCGCTCCCTTCTCGCTGGTCGAGGTGCGAGGCGCCCCGGCACCGAGCCTCGAGACCTCCTGCCCCGGTGCTGGTTCCAGCCCATCGGCCTTCGCACCCCGCGGCCGCTGGCGCGCCAGCAGACCGGCCAGCGCCAGCACGAACACGATCGGCAGGAACCGACCGAGGAGCATCGCGAAGCCCAACGAGCTCTGGAACCAGTCGCTGGTCACGGTCAGCCCACCGAATGCGCTGCCGTTGTTGTTGGCCGCCGACGCGAACGCGTAGAGCACCTCACTGAATCCGTGGATCGACCCCGCGGTTCCGGGCGACCCACCGTTGCCCTGCGCGTCGAGTGTCGAGGAGAGGACCACCGTGATGCCCGCACCGATCAGCACGAGTGCCGGCATCACCAGCACATAGAGGGCTGCCATGGTGATCTCGTTCTGCCCGACCTTCTTTCCGAGGAACTCCGGAGACCGTCCGACCAGCAGTCCGCCGACGAAGACGGTGACCACCGCCATGATCAGGATTCCGTAGAGTCCCGAGCCCACGCCGCCCGGCGCGACCTCGCCGAGCAGCATGTTCCACAGCAACACACCGCCACCACCGGCGGAGAAACTGTCGTGGGCGGAGTTCACCGCGCCGGTCGAGGTTCCCGTCGTCGACACCGCGAACAACACCGACGCCGGGACGCCGAATCGTTGTTCCTTGCCCTCCATCATCGCTCCCGCGACCTGCGCTGCCACACCGTTGGTGCGCGACTCGAAGTACCAGGAGACGGCCAGCATGATGCCCCACAGTGAGGCCATCACACCGAGCAGGGTGTATCCCTGACGCCGGTCACCGACCAACGTGCCGTAGGTCCGTGTGAGGCACACCGGGATGATCAGCAGCGCAATGATTTCCACGATGTTGCTCAGCGGCGTCGGGTTGGAGAAGGGGTGGGCCGAGTTGGCCGAGAGGGTTCCGCCGCCGTTGGTTCCGAGTTCCTTGATCGCCTCCTGTGAGGCGAACGGTCCGACGACGCTGTGTGCCGACGCACCGTTGAGCGTGGTGAAGTCGAAGCCGGTCTTGAACGATTGGACGGCACCCTGTGTGATCAGGATGACGGCCATGATGATGCTCAGCGGCAACAGGATTCGGATGACGCCGCGGACGAGGTCAACCCAGAAGTTGCCGAGCTGACCATCGCCGCGCCGGTTCACCAGTCCGCGGATGAGCGCGACGGCCACCGCAAGGCCCACCGCCGCCGACGCGAAGTTCTGTACCGCCAGACCGATCATCTGGGTGAGGTTGCTCATCACCTGTTCGGGTGAGTACGACTGCCAGTTGGTGTTCGAGACGAAGGAGACCGCCGTGTTGAACGCGGTCGCCGGGTTGATCCCGGGTTTGCCGTCGGCCCAGGGCAATACCCCCTGAAGTCGCTGCAGCAGGTAGAGGAACAGAACACTGACGACCGAGAAGGCGAGCACCGCAAGGGCATAGCCGACCCAGGTCTGTTGGCGCTTCGGATCGATCCGGGCGAGGCGATACAGCACTCGCTCGGCCCCGAGGTCGCGTTCGCTGCGATAGACCGAGGCCATGTAGTCGCCCAGCGGCACGTAGGCCAGGCCCAGCACCACGAGGAGGAGAGCCACCTGCAAGGTGGCGGCCAGAGCGGGATTCATCGGGCTCAGAACCTTTCCGGGAAGATCAGCGCGACCATCAGGTAGACGGCCGTCACCACCGCGAGGGCCAGCAGGACGACGTTGATCACGCCGTCGGCGGTCATCGCCGGATCCTCACGTCGACGGCGCGCACGGCGAGCACGCACAACGCGAAGCCCACCAATGCGGCGAGAACGTACAGGAAGTCAGCCACTCTCACTCCTCACACCGCAACCGTCGAGTCAACCGACGGCGATGCCGATGCACCGGCCGGCGGCCGGTGCGCAGGACCACTCTGCGCTCCCGATGCTGATCGGACGAAGTGCCTTAACGCGATCAATACGCGCGGGCAGGCAATGTTGACGCGACCTTCTCATCAGGGGGTGCGACGGCCGGCTCGTCGATCATCGGGCCACGACGCTCGAGGGCCTCCGAACAGCTCACGGTGCGCGTCAAGGACGCGTCAAAATCCCAGCGCACGGCGTCGAGATCGTGTGAGAACCCCTTACCGCGCGATGAGCCGCGGATTAGACCTGAGGTCATGAGCAGCACAGCACCGCGGCGCATCGTCGCCGGCGACTATCGATGGGGATACGTGCAGATCGGTTACGCCCGCCAGTGGGTCCGTGACCGGATGGTGCTCTACCCGCCGGGGACCTCTGTCGAACAGCGCCGCTGGATGCGGGCGTGGCGCTGGCTTCCGGCGATCGTCGCAGCCATCGTCCTGGGCACGGCTTTCATCTGCGGATACGTCAATTCCGCGCTCGTCGTCGCGTTTGCGGTGGCGATCGCGGTGTCGGTGGGTTTGGTGATCGTGGTCGCCGAACGCACCCGGGACATCCGTACGGCCTCGGTGTCCGTCGAGGGCTGGACGGGTCCCGACGCCGACCTGACGTCGCTGTCGAACATCGCGCTGATCCGGCGCATCTCCGCGCGACTACGCGATGCCGACTCCGACCTGCGCGACGGGCGGATCGACGAGGTGGAGTACGAGGTCATCCGGGCGAGCTGTCACACCGACATGGCCCAGACCCTGCGGCTGACCACCCCGGACAAGCCGGTGTTCGAGCGACCACGGCTCCGCAAGACCAACACCCAGACACCGGAACGTCGCCACAGCTCGGCCCTCAGGCGGCAGGCCTGATCGCGATCCCGATGGTGCCCGCCGATCCGCGACGTAGTTTGCTGCCGGCGATCACGAGTCGGGCGAGTAGCCCGTACTTTCCGACCAACAACTTCTTGGCGCGATCGGTGCCCGCCTCGTCGAGCAGCTCGGCCCGACCCTCGACCGGCTTACCCTCCAACGTCTTTCCCATGCGGTCACACGCCTGGACGACGACCTTCTGATCACGGCGAAGACGTTTGATCTTCCACGAGTCGGCAGGTGTCCACATGAACATCTCGTTGCCCTCGGTGACGCCCCACAGCGGTGAGGACACCGGGGTGCCGTCCTTGCGGTAGGTCGTCAGGAGGACGAACTTGGCGGTGGTCGCGGCGTCGAAGGGCGCGCCGGTGTTGCCGTGCGGGTCGCTGGTCACGGGTCCATCGTAGAGCTGCGCCCGCCGCGAACTTCGCAGAAGGTGCAAGTCATGTGGGCGCCGGCGGTGTGGGCGTAGAAAGAAATGATGCACCGGGACAGCGATATGCGAGACGGGCCCGACCCGTCACGAGAGGCGCTGCTCTCGGAGCGAGCACGCACCACGGCGCTGATCGACGCACTGTCACAACGACTCTCGGCGGTCATCGAGGCGACGGCCGACGAGGCCGCCGACGACGAGCACGACCCCGAGGGCTCGACGCTCGCCGTGGAACGCGGCCAATTGATGGCCCAGGTCGAGCGATCGCGGGCGCGTCTCGTCGAGATCGACGCAGCCCTCGAGCGCGTCGGCCACGGCGAGTACGGGCGATGCGAGACCTGCGGCTCGCCGATCGGCGCAGAACGCCTGGAGGTGCTACCGGCCGCGCGGCAATGCGTGGCCTGCGCGATGCGCAACCCGACCTCCCGGTGGTGACGCCGCCCCTCCCGCGACATCGCCCTCCAGCACGCCGACAGCGCCCTCCCCACCCCCCGACAGCGCCCTCCCACCCCCGACAGCGCCGTCGCGGCGTTATCAAACCGTTATCCGCGTTGCTAATGCGTCGCGTTTGATCACGGGCCGTGGTGGCAACCCGAATCGGTACATAGCGTCGAGACGCAGAGGCCGGACATTGGTGATTCGCCACCGAATCCACATCGGATGTCTGCCCACCCAGCCCCTAAGGAGCCTGATGAGCACACACGACGATGATCTCGACGTGCTCTTGACGCGTGTCGGCTCCGGCGATCAGGTGGCCTTCGGGCGGTTCTACGACCTCACCTCGGCACGCGTTTACGGCATGACCCGACGTGTGCTGCGCGACGCCGGAATGAGCGAGGAAGCCACCCAGGAGGTGTATCTCGCGGTATGGCGCTCGGCGGATGGGTTCGTCGTCGGTAACGGCTCGGCGATCAGCTGGCTGATGACCCTCGCGCATCGTCGCGCGGTGGATCGCGTGCGGTCGGAGACAGCGAGCCGGCGCCGCACGATCGATTACGGCACAGCCGATCTCGGTTCGCGGGTCGAGTGCGACGTGGTCAGCGAACTCGCCGAGCGTCATGATACGAATCGCGAGATCCGGTCGAGTCTGTCGGTCCTCACGCCGCTACAACGCGAGTCGATCGAGCTCGCCTACTTCGAGGGGCTGACCTACCGGGAGGTGGCCGATCGTCTCGGCGTCGCGCTACCGACCGTCAAGTCTCGAATCCGCCAGGGACTCAAGCGACTTGCCCCACAGATGTCGGGCGTTGCGGCGTAGCAGCCGGCTCAATCATCAGCAATCGGGGTGTTCTGGCCGGCTGTCACCCACCACCGTCCGTCCCGCTCGACCAGCACGTACATCGCCATCTCGGAGAATCCACCCCCACGTGCGTGGCGTCCGATCTGGGCAACCACCACTCCGGGCGCGATCATTGCGGCCTGCGCCACCGAGAAGTCCGACGGTGGCGCCACGGCTTGAGCGAACAGCCGCTGATGAATCCCGTTCAAGGTGGAGAAGCCTTGCAATACCGCACCTTTGGGTGATCCCCAGAGAATGTCGGCGGCGAACATGGCGTCGTAGGCATCCGCGTCCGAGCGGTCCATTCCGAGTTGTAGCGCGGCGACGAGTCGATGTGCCACGTCGAGCGCGTCCGGAAGGGCGGGCGCGAGGTACGGTCTATCACCGTGGTCCGTCATGGCAACGACGGTAAAACCTCAAGCTCGATTGAAGTCAAGCCGTCGTGGCACGCCGCCCTACTGCACCTGACGCCACGAGCGCCGCGCCAGCCGTCGCACACCGCCGCCATCACGTATCGGGATCTGCGTCACCCGAAGTGTGCCGAGCACCGGGATGCCGAGTCGCCGACGAAGGCGGAAGTCGATCATGTACGACCACAGCAAACCCAAGGCGAGTTGACGTCCGCCGACGCGGTCGAGCACGCGCATCCTTGCCAGCACTCGGTCGAAGTTGCGTTGGTCGCGATCGGTCCAGTCCCACCCCATCAGCTCCCGGAATCGCGGCGGCAGGTTCGCGCGGGTCATGAATTGGTAGTGCTTGCCCAGCAACAGTGGGAACGGACGTCCGAGCGGCCCCCACGCCTCGAGAACGAACTCCATGTTCGACAGCGTCTCGAAGTCCCGCTTCACCTCTGCGGAGATGGACAGGTGCGATTGCATGCCTTCCCAGTACTGGGTGAACTCCGCCCACGTCTGCGGCCAGGACGCCGGGCGCACGTTGACGCCGGTGGCCAGCGGCTCGCCGGCACGGACGAGGACGTCGAGCTCGGCGGTGGTCAGATCGCCGTAGAGGATCGTGTACTGGTCGAGATAGAAGCGGAAAAGGCAGGCGGCGACCCACAATTGGAGGTCAGGACTGTTGCCGCTGTAGCGCACCGGACTGTCCGGGGTGGAAACGACGGGCTTGTGCATCTGCGCGACCTCTGCGCGCAGCTGATTCTTCTCATCCTCGGTGCCGAGCAAGGCCACCGCGAGATAGGTACCGGTGGTGCGCGTGCGCTTCATCGGATACCGCCGCGGGCTACCGGACACGACGCGACTCTCGTTGACGCCCGCACCGACCGGCGGCAACGACAACTGCATGATGATGTTCGCGACGCCGCTGGTGAGACCCTCGACGGTGATCAGGTCGAGCATCGTCGTCGGATGCCGGCGGCCGACCGGCGCCGTTCGGGTCGTCGTTGCGCTCACCATGACCCAGCCCCTATCTGGATACGACTGTTACCACATGTGACGCTACTCTCACGCCCTGCCGTCGGTCAACGATCACCTCACGCCGGTCGCGGGTGTGCGGAGATCGCGGCATCGACGACCGGCCGGATCGCACAGTCGTAGGCATGGTCGTTGACGAATCCGGCGGCCTGCATCAGCGCGAACATCGTCGTCGGGCCAACGAACCGCCACCCCAGCTTCTTGAGGTCCTTCGACAGCGCCAGCGATTCGGGAGAGGTCGTCATCGACCCCGGCTCATGGTCCCGGTCTGGTGCGTACCGCCAGAAGAACGCCTCGAGCGAGCCCTCGGCGTCGATGAGATCCTCGGCGTGGCGCGCATTGTTGATCGACGCCTCGATCTTGCCGCGATGCCGGATGATGCCCGCGTCACCGAGAAGCCGCGCCACGTCGGCCTCACCGAAGCGAGCAACCGTCGCAATGTCGAAGCCACGGAACGCTTTCCGAAAGTTCTCCCGTTTGGTGAGGATGGTCCGCCAGCTCAGCCCCGACTGGAATCCCTCGAGACAGACCCGCTCAAACAGGGCGGTATCCCCCGACAGCGGGAATCCCCATTCGGTGTCGTGGTAGGTGGTCTCGGGCTCCCGAGCCGCCCAGGTACAACGAGAGATCCCGTCGTCCCCGACGATCACATCCGACATTCCGCTCTCCTCGCGTTCCACCCGGCGAACGTACCTGTCGGGTCCGACAAATCGATCGTAGCCACCGAGAGGCCCGCGACTTTTCGCTATGGCACTACCACTCTCAGCTCGAACACGCCGACCAAGGATCGAGGCAGGATCGAGGCAGGATCGAGGCCCGCTCGACCGATGGTCGAGGTGTCCTTCTTATCGGTGGTCAACGTGTCCCACTTTCCAAAAGTCGAGGTGTCGTTCTTATCGGTGGTCGAGGTGCGAGCCGCGTGCGGCGAACCTCGAGACCTGGCGAGATGACAAGCATCGCAACCACATCCACTACCCACTCGACGCAATGGAGCGCCCACTCGACGCGTCGGAAAAAAGTTGTCCACAAATTCTGTCGAGCTGACGTTAGCCGGACCGGTTTTGTCGGTACCCCTTCGTACACTTGTGCCCATAAGTCCGATCGCGGGAGGGGAGGTTGTTCGGATGTCGACCACGTTGACGTTCACCGATCCGGATGCCGACGCTGCCGCAATCACGTCGATGTCACGGGACGAGCTCACCGAAACCGGCCCTGATCTGCTACGCAAGTCCCGCAAACACGAGGCCCGGACGGTCCTGGCAGCCGCGGCGCTGGCGGAGCGGGTGTATCGCGAGCATCTCGCTGGTCGATCGGAGACCAGCGTGTGGGGTTCGGTGATCGAGCATGCTGAGAGACTCGGCCGGGCCGAGGTGTCGTTGCAGTTCAAGGTCTCTCGCAGTAAGGCCGGGAGTTGGGTGGCGTTGGCGGATCTGTTGGAGAAGTTCCCGCTGATCCGTGCCGCCTATCTGAACGGGGAGCTCTCGACGAATCGGGCCTCGATCATGGCGCGCGCTGCACAGCGTGGCGCGGACACCGACACCGAGACCGACAGCGACAGCGACAGCGACAGCGACAGCGACAGCACCGACGGTGACGAGTCCGGGATGTCGTTCGAAGAGATCGTCCTGGATTACGGATCCCGCGCCACGACCGACCCTGTGCTATCGCAACAACTCGACGCCGCACTGATCTCGATGAACCCCGACAGCGTTATCGAGGACCGCGACACCATCACCGACCTGGTGGGAAACGTCACCATCACCCCCGACGTTGCCGGGCACTCCGCTCTCGACGCGGTCGTCCCCGCCCATTACGGGGTATTCCTCACCACCCAGATCGAGGCGCTGATCGATGAACGTACCTGCCGCAAGGACCCCCGCCGCGTGGGGTCGCTGCGGGTGATCGCACTCGGGGAGATCACCGGCGTACCCGGAGCCCGGCTCGACTGCGAATGCGGCTTGGCCGATTGCGCCAAGGGCCGTGCTGTCGACAGGAACGACTCCGCCGAAACTCCCGCTGACGCCGAGGACGCGGCAGCGTGGGACCACCTGATGCCCGAACCCGTCGATGCCGACGCTCCCGACGTCGAGTTGGTGGAGCCCGTCGTCGAACCCGAGATCCCCGACCCGATGAATCCACCGACGCCGGATGAGGTGCCGGTGGCATTCGGGCGGGCTTTGGTCGTACCAGGAGCACCCGTACTGACCGTGTTGAAGGACCCCGATGGCTTTCTCGTGCCCCGGTTGCAGGGATACGGGCCGATCGACCGCGACTACGCCACCTCCCTCG
>NZ_MVPX01000397.1:0-12036 GCF_002043085.1 Gordonia sp. i37
CCGCCCCCGTCCGATATACCCGTCTGGTCAACGAGGAGATCCGACGATCGGCTCGCGGCAGCACCCACCCGGGAGTGCGCTGGAACACCGTGACGTCGGCACCGGCGCGCACCAACTCCGGGATCAGTTGCACCGCACTGGCACCGGTGCCGATCACCCCGACCTTCTTACCGGCGAACTCGTAGTCGTGGTCCCACGCCGCAGAGTGCATCCGGTGACCGGTGTACTCGTCGATACCCGGGATCGAGGGATATCCGGGTGTGGAGAGCGGGCCGGAGGCGACGATCACCGCGCGTGTGCGGAGCGACTCCCGATCGGCCAGATCGACGCGCCACGTGCCGCTCTCCTCGTCGAACTCCAGCCCGGTCACCAGATGCGAATACCGGATGAACCGTTCGAGATTGTGGTCGGCGATCATCCGCGCGATGTACGCCAGGATCTCCTCACTTCCCGAATAGGTGTGTGACCATTCGGGATTGGGTGCGAAGGAATACGAGTAGAGCCGCGACGGGATGTCACAGGCCGCCCCGGGGTAGACGTTGTCGCGCCACGTTCCGCCCGGTCGGACGTCGCGTTCGCAGATGATGAAGTCATCGCGCCCCTGCTGCAGGAGCCGGATTGCGGTGCCGATACCGGCGAACCCGGCCCCGATGATGACGGTGGTGGCATCGAGACCGGCGGCATCGGGAGCAGGCGTGTGCGAATCCTCGTGCACGGCGCTCATGCGATCGGCTCGTAGGTCAGTTCCTTCGACCAACTCGGCTGTGACCGAAGGAGAAAGCGCGGGTAGCGGTCGGTCAGCGTGACCATCGCATCGGCGAAGTAGTGATAAGGACTGTCGCGGTTGATGACCCAGCCGGCGTGGTACTTGAGCACCTGGTAGGTGAGCAGCCGGGTGCCGCGCCCCCGGTCGCCGTTCTTGCGGAACCGTTTGATCGCGTCGTAGAGCCGATCCTCCGAGAGTCCCATGTCGACGATGTTGTCGCGCATCTTGTTCAGCAGGGGCACGTACATCAGGGCACCGATGATGAGTCCCGGCGAGGCCACGGTGCCGACGGTTTGGACCAGCAGGGTGCGCAGGCGGGCGTTGCCGATCATGTCGAGTGCGTGGAAGTCGACGGCGAGATGTCGCGACTCGTCGGCGTTGATCTTGCGGAATGCGGCATGGCAGATCGGATCCTCGACCTCCTCGAGGAGGAACTTCAGCAGGGCTCCGTCGAGGGCGACCTCCAACATCGGGATGACCGTGCCCAACACCGACAGTGACATGCGGTCGGCGAAGGTGTCGAGCCATTCGATGGCCAGGCGGATGTTGACATTCGGCTCGGGGACCTCGTCGCCCTCGAGCATCCCCCACCGCCGCATCAGCGCGAGCTCGGCGTTGGCGTGTTTCTGCTCCTCGGCGTGAAAGTACCGATAGATCTCCGCGAGCGTCTCGTCGGGCGCCTTCTTCGCCAACGCCGCGAACCCGCGGGCGCCCACATTCTCGATCCACACCAGATCGGCCATGAACGCCTTGAGCTTCGGCTTCTGCTCCTCGGTGATCAGCTCGGCACCGGGAGCATCCCAGTCGATGTCGGCCAGCGCCCACTGGCGATCCTTGATGGTCGCCAGCATGTCCTCGAGAACTATCGGCATGTCACACTCCTTCTTCGATTCGTGTTGGTGCAGCTTCGATTTCCGCATCGGACGCCAGGCTGTTGTGCTCGGATACCCCCGGCTCGAGTACCCCCGGCTCGAGTAGCTCTGACTCGAGGACCTCCGGGTCCACGGCGGCGATCGCCGGGGCCAGACGATGCAGCAGACCCGCTCCGAGGGTGTAGGTCCGCGGAAACAGTCGCTTCATCAGCCAGAGGGCCCTGGCGTCGAGTTGGGGCACCACGTACAGCCGTCCCCGGTCGTTGGCATCGAGGGTCGACCGCGCGACCTGCTCTGCCGACCGTCCGGAGTACCTCATCAGGGTTTGCGCGAGTTTCATCGCGTCGCCGGTGATCCGACCGTCGACGGCGACATTGGTTTTCACGAATGTCGGGCACAGCACGGTCACCGCGAGATCCGTGCCCGACAACTCCGCGGCAATGGTCTCCGAGAGTGCCAGTACCCCCGCCTTGCCGACGTTGTAGGCACCCATCCCGGGCGCCGCGGAGAACGCTGCGGCCGAGGCGACGTTGATGAGACCACCCCGTCCGGCCGAGCGCAGTTGGGGCAGAAAGAGTTCCGACCCGAGGACCATTCCGCGCAGGTTGATGTCGAGGGCCCAGGTCCAGTCGTCGAGGCCGATGCTGCCGACGCAACGCCCGCCGATGCCAACGCCGGCGTTGTTGATCATCAACGTGGTCGGGCCACCGAGCAGATCCGGTGCGCGGCCGGCGAGGGTGCGCATGTCGTCGATCTCGGCGACGTCGCAAAAAAGCGCGATGCCCTCCCCGCGGCCGTCCGCGTCGATCATGGCGACCGTCTCCTCGGCCCGGTCGATGTCGATGTCGGCGCAGACGATGCGGCCTCCACGGCGCGCGAGTTCGAGAGCGAAAGCGCGCCCGATGCCGCTACCCGCGCCGGTGACGACGGCGCGTGCACCCTGTGATCGTCGAGATGTCATGTCGTGGCATACCTTTCCGTATCAGCGTGTGCCGTCGCAGCGTTCGCCGCCGCAGCTGTGCCACCCGGTTCCGGACACTCGGTGATGAACCGTGCGGCCGCCGCCAGGGCGGGGCCGGCTTCCGGGATCATCGTCGGCAGTGCCTGGAAGACGTGCATCTGTCCGGGCCAGATCTGCAGTTCACTGTCCCCACCGGCGTCGGAGATCATCCGGTGCGCAGCACGTGCATCGCCGAGGAGCATCTCTGCCCCACCGACCTGGATCAGTGTGCGAGGCAGGTCGGCGGCACGATCGAGTACCGGCGCGAGGCGAGGCAGGTCGGCCGGATGGCCCCTGGTGTAGTGATCGACCAGGCGCTGCGCGGCGGCGGCCGAGATCAACGGGTCGGGCCCGGTGTCGCGTTCCTGCCGGCGGGCCAGTTCGAGAGTGAGATCGACCAGCGGCGACATCAGTACCATCGCGCTCGGCTGTGCACGCCGGTGTCGCACATTCTCGGCGAGCAGATCCAGGAGGAGATGGCCGCCCGCCGAATCACCTGCGACGGTGATGTTCTCGGGCCGATAGCCGATGTTCTGCAGCCAGGCGTAGGCGGCCTCGACGTCGTCGGCGGCAGCAGGAAAGACGTGTTCGGGGGCGAGTCGGTAGTCGACACTGAACACCGGCATCCCGGTGAGATGCGCGAGTCGGGCAACGAGTCCGCGATGCGTGCGCGCCGAGCAGATCGCATACGCACTGCCGTGGACGTAGAGGATGACGCGCCGGGACTTCTCCGATCCCGGGGCATACACCCACTCTCCGCGGAAGCTGCCGGTGGACAGGGCATCGACGCGGACCCAATAGGGCGGCGGTGACCCGAGCAGCATGGCCGTGGCGACGATGGCACGGGAGACATGTACCGCGAGGACACCGCCGGGCAGGACGTCGGCGAACGGCCGCAACGTGCGGCGGGTCAGCCACGCCGCACACCGGGACTGTCGTGAGGTGTGAATCACACAACCGATGGCATCACCCATTATGCCATTTGTCAATGGCACAATAGTCAATGTTGCAAATTCTCCCGCACTGCTGCCCAACCGGTCCCCGTGTCGGCGTGTGTCCACTCGCCGGGTGGCCGCGCACAACGTAGACTCGGACGTCCTGGCAATCGTTTCCATTAATCGAGCAACTCATCGAGTTGAGCGCGAAAGGACCGAGATGGCATTACACGGCTTCTTGACCAAGGCCGGATCGACGGTCGCGACCGGCCTCGTCGGCGCCGTCGCATACGACGTCGCCCGCAAGGCCATCGCCAAGGCACCCCTACGGCAGGGCGCCGTGGTGGTCACCTCCTGGGGCCTGGTGGGTACCCGGAAAGCCGAGGCCATCGCCGAGGATGCACGCCTTCGGACCGCCGACATCGTCGCCGAGGCGAAGGACCGTATCGGCGAGGAAACGAGTCCCCCGGGAACGGCCGAGCCGCACGACCACGATCACTGACCCCGCCGTGCAAGAATCTGTGCGGTCCGACGCCGCGGGGCGTCTACGCCTGGTCGTCGATGCGCTGCGCGGAACGTCGGCCGCACGTGCGGTCGCCGTCGAGGACGCTGTGATCGCGGTGACCGGGGTTCGCGCCGTGCACATGTATCCACGCACCGGCTCCGTCGTCGTCTGGTATCGCCGGAACACCGACCGTGGCGCCATCGATCAGGCGATCGCCGCCGGGCGGGACGCCGATCTCACGACGGTCACCCGCGCCGCGCCACATTCGGCCGACGTCACCAATTCCGACATACTGCGGATGGGTATCGGCGCGGGCGCTTTGATCCTTCTGGGGTTGCGGCGTTACGGATTCCGACGACCACCGATGCTCGGTCCCGCGTCGCGCACGGTCGCCACCGGGATCACCATCTTCTCCGGCTATCCATTCCTCAAGGGCGCCTTGCGTTCTCTGCGCGGAGGACGGGCGGGCACGGATGCGCTGGTGTCGGCGGCGACCGTGGCGAGTCTGTTGCTGCGGGAGAACGTCGTCGCGCTGACCGTCCTGTGGTTGCTCAACATCGGTGAGTTCCTTCAGGATCTGACGTTGCGCCGTACCCGACGGGCGATCTCGGATCTGTTGCGCGGCAACGCCGACACCGCATGGCTGCGGCTCGAGGACGGCACCGAGGTGTCGGTGCCCGTCGATTCGTTGGCGGTCGGCGACGTCATCGTCGTCCACGATCATGTCGCCGTGCCGGTCGACGGGACGGTGCTCGAGGGCGAGGCGGTGATCGACCAGTCCGCGCTGACCGGCGAGAATCTGCCCGTCACCGCACAGGTCGGCGCCCACGTGCACGCGGGCTCGGTGGTGGTCAGCGGGCGGTTGGTGATCACCACCTCGGCGGTCGGCGCCGACACCGCGATCGGTCGGATCATCGCCCGGGTCGAGGAAGCCCAGCACGATCGGGCGCCCATCCAGACTGTCGGCGAACAGTTCTCGGGTCGCTTCGTCCCGGCCTCGTTCCTGCTGTCGGCGGCCACCCTGCTCGTCACGCGCGATCTGCGCCGCGCCATGACCATGCTGCTCGTCGCGTGCCCCTGCGCCGTCGGGCTGTCGACACCCACCGCGATCAGCGGCGCCATCGGCAACGGTGCCCGCCGCGGAATCCTGATCAAGGGCGGCTCGCATCTCGAGGCGGCCGGCCGCATCACCGCCATGGTCTTCGACAAGACCGGCACACTGACGACCGGCCGTCCGGTGGTTACCAACGTGATCTCCTTCCACCCCGACTGGTCACCCGAAGACGTCCTGGCCCATGCGGCGAGTTCGGAAATCCACTCGCGACATCCGTTGGCGCAAGCGGTGATCCGGTCGACGACCGAGCGCCGGATCGAGATCCCCACCCACGCCGAGTGTGAGGTCATCGTCGGTCTCGGCATGCGCACCTTCGCCGCCGACGGCCGCGTCCTGTTGTTGGGTAGCCCCGCCCTGTTCACTCGCCACGAGGTCGCACTGACCACCGACGCGATCGAGTGGGTGGACAAGCTCCGCAACGAGTGCGAGACACCACTGTTGCTCGCCGTCGACGGCACCCTCGTCGGGCTGGTGAGTCTGCGCGACGAGGTCCGCCCCGGGGCGCGCGAGGTGCTCGATGGGTTGCGAGCCAAGGGAATCGAGCGGATCGCCATGCTCACCGGCGATCACCCGGCCACCGCTGCGGCGATCGCCGGCGAACTCGGCATCGACGACTGGCGTGCCGAGGTGCTTCCGGAGGACAAACTCGCCGCGGTCCGCGAGTTGCAATCCGAAGGTCATCTGGTGGCGATGATCGGTGACGGGGTCAACGACGCACCCGCACTGGCCGCCGCCGACATCGGCATCGCGATGGGCTTGGCCGGCACCGACGTGGCCGTCGAGACCGCCGACATCGCCTTGGCCGCAGACGATCTGCGCATGCTGTTGGCGGTGGGCGATCTGGGCGAGCACACCCTGCAGGTGATCAAGCAGAACTACGGGATGTCGATCGCCGTCAACGCGATCGGGCTGATCGTCGGTGCCGGTGGTGCACTGTCCCCGGTGGTGGCGGCCATCCTGCACAACGCGTCGTCGGTGGCCGTGGTGGCCAACAGTTCTCGTCTCATCCGCTATCAGGTGGACCAGCCGGGCGCGGAGAAATCCGACACCGCACTGGTGCGCTGATGGCGGGCGCGCAGATCACGGGTTCGGCGGGAGGTGCTCGAGCAACCGGTCGATGAAGGCGACCTGCGCCGGATTGAGCTTGCGGCGTGCGTCGTCGGGTGAAAACCATTCCGCACGGTCGATCTCCGGGAAGGCCTGGGTCTTCCCGGACCGCGGCGGCCACGGCATCTCGAAGGTGTTGCTGGTGACGACGGAGACGTCGAGGTCACCGTCGATCGCGAAAGCGACCACCCGTTTACCGCTCTTGAGCCGCACCTCACCGAGCTCGATGACCTCACCGACGGGTGCCGTCTGACCGATCTCCTCGGCGAATTCGCGACGGGCGGCGACGAGGAGTTCCTCACCGTCCTCGACGAGTCCCTTCGGGATCGACCACGCTCCGTCGTTCTTGCGCGCCCACAGCGGTCCACCCGGATGGGCGAGCAGGACCTCGACGCCGAGTGCAGTGTTCCGATGGATCAGTAACCCGGCGCTGAGCTGGGGAGTCCGTGCTGCCACATCGATATATTCTGCCGGAAACACCGTCGACACACGATCGCGTCGAATCAGAAATCTCGGACTCGTAGACAGTGTTCATGACGGTTCTCGACACCATCAGGCGCGGCCGTGACGCCGACCATCCGGTCGACGACATCCCGCCGCTGACCAAACTCTTCCCGCTCGGACTACAACACGTCATGGCGATGTACGCCGGTGCCGTGGCGGTGCCGCTCATCGTCGGCGGCGCGATGGTCGGCGCCGGTCAGATGCGTTCCGACGAGATCGTCCACCTGATCACCGCCGACCTGTTCGTCGCCGGCATCGCCACATTGCTGCAGGCAGTCGGGTTCTGGCGGTTCGGGGTGCGCCTGCCCCTGATGCAGGGCGTCACGTTTGCCGCGGTCGGGCCGATGATCACGATCGGGCTCAACCACGGCATCACCGCGATCTACGGTTCGGTGATCGCCTGCGGCGTGTTCATGATCGTGGTGGCGCCGATCGTCGGTCGGCTGATCAGATTCTTTCCACCACTGGTCACCGGCACGATCATCCTCATCATCGGGGTGTCGCTGATGAGCGTGGCCGCCGGATGGTTCGGCGGCGGCACCAACAACGGCGAGGACTTCGGCGCACCCAAATCGATCGCCTTCGGATTCGGCACCCTGCTGTTGATCATCCTGCTCGAGCGGTTCGCGCCCGCGGCGATCAAGCGGGTGTCGGTGCTCGTGGGACTCGTCCTCGGCACCCTGATCTCGATCCCGTTCGGCATGACCAATTGGAGCGGCGTCGGGCAGAGTTCCTGGATCGCTGTGCCGCAGCCGTTCTATTTCGGTGTGCCGAGCTTCGACGTCAGCTCCATCATCGCGATGATCATCGTCGCCCTGGTGATCATGACCGAGACCACCGGCGACATCGTGGCCGTCGGCGAGATCGTCGACAAGAAGATCACACCGCGCAAGCTCGCCGACGGCATGCGGGCCGACGGCGTGGGCACCGTCCTGGGCGGGATCTTCAACACCTTCCCCTACACCGCATTCGCGCAGAACGTCGGCCTGGTGGCGATCACGGGCGTCAAGACCCGACATGTCGCGACATGTGCGGGCGCGATCCTCGTGGTCCTCGGCCTGCTCCCGAAAATGGCCGCGATCATCGAAGGCATCCCCCAGCCCGTCCTCGGCGGCGCGGGTGTCGCGCTGTTCGGCATGGTCGCCGCCAGTGGTGTCCGCACCCTGAGCCGGGTCAAGTTCAACAACACCAACATCCTGGTGGTCGCCATCTCGGTCGGCGTCGCGATGCTGAGCGAGGCGAGCCTGTCGTACACCAACGACAACGGCGAGACCGTGTCGCTCGACCTGTATCACCAATTCCCGGACTGGTTCCAGACGATCTTCCACTCCGGGATCTCCGCGGGCGCCATCACCGCAATCCTGTTGAACCTCTTACTCAATTGGCGCAGCACCTCACCCGATCCGGTGGAGTATCACAACACCGGCGAGATCGAGGTGGTCGACGCCGACGGACTCTCCGGCTCCGACGCACCGCGGTACGGCGCCTTCGATCCGCGGGATGCGCTCGCCGCCGCCGACCCCGACACCGACCCGGCGACGCTGCGTGTACTCGCCGAGCACGACGCCGGTCTCCACCGGTTCATCGTCACCAATCCCTCGGCGCCGCAGGAACTGTGCGAATGGATTCGCGCCCAAGGCGATCCGAAGGTCACCGCACTACTCGACCGGTGGGACGACAAGACGGGCGGGAAGTTCTCCGCTCGGGACACGGGTACACCGGCCACCTGAGGCCGTCGGTTCGCGCCGGCGATCGGTGTCGGCGCCGTATCGTTGTCCCATGAACAGCCCACAGCCCGAAGAACTCGACGACCCGGACATCCCGCACGAGTACCCGCATGAATCCGCCTTCGCCTTCGGAGACGCCGAGCCGATCGGTGAGACCGATCGCATCGCCCGGGAGAAGGCGATCTACGAGGCGGGTCGTCATGGCAACGACCTCAACCGCGGACACGCGCTCGGCGGGTCGGACGGCACCACCGAAGGTCAGTGATCCGAGCGCACCGGACCGGCGACGCGCCGGGCGTATTGTCCTGTCCGACCGATCGGTAGCGGTGTAGACACAAGGCATGGAGGTCCTCAGTAGTCGCGTCGTGCTCCGTTCACGAGACCCGGAATCGTTGCAGCATTTCTACCGTCATCAGCTGCGTCTCGCCGTTGCGCGGGAGTACCCGGGCGGCATCGTCTTTTACGCCGGTAACGGCCTGATCGAGGTTCCAGGGCACATGAGTTCCGATCTCGACACCACCATCGAACCGTCGGGCGCACTGTGGCTGCAGGTACGCGACGTCTCGGCCGCCGAACGCGAACTGCGGTCGGCGCACGTCAAGATCGAGCGCGAACCGCTCACCGAGCCGTGGGGCCTGATCGAGATGCATGTGCGCGACACCGACGGCCGACTGCTCATCATCGTCGAGGTCCCGCCGACGCACCCCCTGCGTCTGGACAACCGCTGACCGGGACGGGATCGGACGTGGCCGGCCCCATGACAGACTGGACCGCATGAGCACGTGGAATGCGCCCGTCGTGTCGGGGCCGGTGAACGCGACCGTGGACCTGCCCGGGTCCAAGTCGATCACCAATCGGGCGTTGCTGCTCGCCGCGCTCGCCGACGGCCCGTCGACCCTCACCGGCACACTACGAAGCCGGGACACCAATCTCATGCTCGCCGCTCTGACCGGACTGGGCATCGGCATCCGGGTCGACGCCGCCGACCCGACGACGGTCTCCATCGAACCGCGACCCATGCACGGCACCGACGTCTATTGCGGGCTCGCAGGCACCGTCATGCGATTCCTGCCACCGATGGCGGCGTTGGCGTCGGGACCGGTCGACTTCGACGGCGATCCGCAAGCGCGTCAGCGACCGCTCACGACGATCCTCGATGCCCTGCGTGAGCTCGGTGTCACCGTCGAGGGCGACTCCCTGCCGTTCACGGTGGTGGGCACCGGATCGGCACGCGGCGGCGAGGTCACGATCGATGCGTCGGGGTCGTCGCAGTTCGTGTCCGGGTTGCTGCTGACCGGCGCACGATTCGACGAGGGACTGACCGTGCGGCACGTCGGAGGTCCGGTTCCGTCGATGCCCCACATCGAGATGACCATCGCGATGCTCGCGACAGCCGGTGTGAAAGTCGTTGTCGACGAACCGAATATCTGGCACGTCGATCCGTCGACGATTCGTGCGGTGGACTGGGCGATCGAACCCGATCTTTCCAACGCGGCCGCCTTCCTCGCCGCGGGCGCCGCGACCGGCGGGGCGGTCAGCGTGCCACGCTGGCCGGCCGTCACCACCCAGCCCGGCGCCCAGATCGCCGACATCCTCGCCGAGATGGGTTGCACCGTCGAACTTCTCGACGGTGCGCTCACCGTGCGCGGACCGCTTCGACTGACCGGTATCGACCGCGATCTGCGCGAGGTCGGCGAACTGACACCGACGATCGCGGCACTGGCTGCCCTCGCCGAGAGTGAGTCCCGGCTGACCGGCATCGCCCATCTGCGCGGCCACGAAACCGATCGCCTGGCCGCACTGGCCACCGAGATCGGGCGTCTCGGTGGCGATGTCACCGAGCTCGACGACGGCCTGATCATCCGGCCGGCCCCGTTGCACGGCGGGCGCTGGGAGTCCTACGCCGACCACCGGATGGCCACCGCAGGCGCGATCATCGGCTTGCGCGTGCCCTCGGTCACCGTCGACGACATCGAGACCACGTCGAAGACCTTGCCGGACTTTCCGGGTATGTGGCAGAAGATGATCGGGCATCCGTGAGCCGTCGCGCGGACAGTTACGACGAGTCCGATGTCCGGGTCCGCCCCGGCAAGGGGAGTCGTCCGCGCACCAAAACCCGTCCGGCACATGATGATGCGGAGTCGGCGATGGTCGTCTCGGTCGATCGGGGCCGCTGGGGTTGCGTACTCGATGGCGATCCGGATCGTCGTGTGGTGGCCATGCGCGCACGTGAACTCGGCCGCACCCCGATCGTGGTCGGCGACGATGTCGGGGTCGTCGGCGACCTGACCGGGAAGCCGGATTCACTGGCTCGGATCGTGCGAGTCGACGAGCGGCGAACGGTCCTGCGGCGCACCGCCGATGACACCGATCCGTACGAGCGCATCGTCGCCGCCAACGCCGATCGCCTCCTGATCGTCACGGCTATGGCCGATCCCCCACCCCGGACCGGATTCGTCGAACGCGCCCTCGCCGCGGCGTATGTCGGTGGGCTCGAACCCATCTTGTGTCTCACCAAGTCCGATCTGGCCGATCCCACCGAGTTCACCAATGCCTTCGACGGACTCGACCTGATCATCGTGCGCGCCGGTCGTGACGATCCACTCGACGACGTCCTCGGCTTGCTGCGCGGGCACCTCACCGCATTGATCGGGCACTCCGGCGTGGGCAAGTCAACCCTGGTCAACCGCCTTGTGCCCGAAGCCGAACGGGCCACCGGTGTGGTCTCGGGGGTCGGCAAGGGCCGACACACCTCCACCGCGTCGGTGGCGTTGGTGTTGCCGGCACATCCCGATGACTTGCGAGGTCCCGAGGACCAGGGCCGACGGTCGTGGGTCATCGACACCCCCGGCATCCGTTCGTTCGGTCTCGCCCATGTCGACGCCGACGACATCGTCGACGCCTTCGACGATCTGCGCGATGCCATCGAGAACTGTCCGCGCGGCTGCACCCACCTCGGACCGCCTGCCGATCCGGAATGCGCACTCGACGACCTCACCGGCGCCTCGCATCGTCGCGCGATGGCGGTGCGGCGCCTGCTCGTCGCGGTGGGTGGCGGCGGGACCGACCCCGAGCCGGAATCGACGAGCGTCGACTCGGAGTAGGTTGCCGGTGGGCGGTGGTGGCCGGTGGTCGGTGGTGGCGAAACCAGCGTCGGCGCAAGCGGTCTCGAGGCTCGGCGCACGCGCCTCGCACCTCGACCATCGGGGTCGGAACCATCGGGGGAAACGACCTGCCCCCCGATGGTCGAGGTGCCCGGCGCCCCCGGCGCCGGGCCTCGAGACCCGCCTCAGCGATCGACGACGGTCGTCTCGAAGAAGTAGCGGTCCGCGCGGTAGGCGTGGCGACCCACCTCGACGACCTTGCCCGCATCGTCGAATGCGGTGCGCTGCATGGTCAGCAACGGCGCACCCGGCTCCACGTCGAGCAGAGTGGCCTCCTCGGCGTCGGCGGCTTTCGCGCCGATGACCTGGCGGGCAAGCCGAATGTGGACACCCTTGGCGCGC
>NZ_MVPX01000398.1:0-10126 GCF_002043085.1 Gordonia sp. i37
GTCGGATGGTGACAGCCTCCGCGTCGGCATCGAGACCGAGATCGGTGCGCAGGTCGTCGTCGGGCACCGACCGCCGGTACTCGAGAAGCTGTGTCTCCGGGTGCATTCCGGCCGTGCTGAGATCGTCGAACAGGCTGGTCAATTCCACCGAGCGGTTCACCGGGCTCTGCACCACCTGGGTGCCGACGCCCCGTTTGCGCACGACGACCCCCTTGTCGACGAGCTCCTGGATGGCCTGGCGGATCGTCGGGCGGGAGAGCTTGAGCCGTTTGGCGAGATCGAGCTCGTTCTCGAGACGATCACCCGGAGCGAGCTCGCCACCGATGATCGCGGCCTCGATCGCGCGGGCGAGCTGGTGATACAGCGGCACCGGGGTCGACCGATCGAGATCGATCTGGAGCTGCGTGGTGGCCTGTGTCATGCCTCACAGTATGTCATAACAACCAAACATGCGCGTCTTTGACAGGTCGATCAGTCGCCCGGGATGTTGTGCGGCGTGATGACGGCGATCTCCGACACCTGCGGACGATGACCCCCGGCGAGAGCGCCGTGATGGCTCATCACGGTCTGCGCGACCTGCCGCATGTCCGAGCGCAGGTCATGGTGGAGCACCGCGGTGATACCGCCGCTGCGCAGCAGATCCCGATTGGCCGGGCCGAGATCGTGACCGAGGAAGACCTCGCAGTCTCGGTGGGCATCGGCGAACGCTGCGACGATGCCCTTGTTGCCACCGCCGATCGAGTACACCGCACCGATGCGCGGATTGTCCTGTAGCGCACGGTATGCCAATCGCCGACTGGTGGCGTCGAGACCGTCGGAACCGGAGACGTCGATGATGTGCCGTGTCGGATCGTCACGTCGCATGACCGTCCGGAACCCCATCTCACGCTCTTCCTCGCCACGGAACATCTCACTGCTCGTCATCACCAGGATGTCGACGTCGGTGTGCCGCAACCACTGCTGCATCAGGTAGGCCGCGGTGGCCCCTGCCGCCCGGTTGTCCATGCCCACATATGCCAGGCGGGTGCTCATGGGCACATCGGTGACGAGCGTGATCACCGGGATACGCGCCGCGGTGAGGCGTCCGATCGCCTCGGCAACCTCGGGGGTGTCCGGCGCTTTGAGTACCACGGCCTGACTCCCCTGACGCGCGATGGCATCGAGGGTCGCGATCAGGTCCTCGACCGGCCACGTCTCGTGCAGGTGATATCGCGCCCGGAAGATCGCCGGGCGCAGGCCCGGCAACTCGGCCTCCAGTGCCGAGCGCACCATCGACGAGAATCGGCGCGGCGTCTCCATGACCAGGTCAATCATGAATTGTCGCCCCGACAATCGCAGTTGTGCGCGTTGCCGGTCGAGGTCGGCGATGGCCTGCTCGACCTGGCGCACCGTGCCCTCCCGGACACCGGGCCGACGGTGCAACACACGGTCGACGGTCGCCTCGGACACGCCCGCCTGCCGAGCTATCTCCCGTACCGGATAGCGATGCGGCATGACCCTCCTGAGGGATTCTTGATGGGAATCTGATCTTGTTCGGACAATACGATCTTGCCATTCTGAGTTCCATGCACCTCGCCACCAGTCTTCGCGCCCGCCGCGTGACCCCGGACGACTGCCGGATCGACGACTTCGTCGCCTCGATCGAGCAGACCACCGATCTCGCCGACTATCCGCACGCCACGTCCGTCTCGCGCAACGTCCTCGTCTACGACGCGGCCGCGCTGCGCCCGCGGATCGCCGACCCCGAGACGCGCGCCGCCATCAGCGATGAACTCGCCGACGCGCTGCTCACCGGCCCGGGTATCGTCGTGTTCTCCGGAGCCTTCGACGAGAGCAATGCGCTGGCCGAATCGACTCGGATCTATGGCGACATCATCGCCGAGCAGCATGCCGCCGGAGAATCCTTCGGCGATCACTTCGCCGCCCCCGGCGCCAACGACCGGATCTGGAATGCGTTGCAGAAGCTCGCTCTTCGCGACCCCGAGGTGTTCGTGCAGTACTACCGCAACGACATCCTGGCGTTGATCTGCGAGGCCTGGCTCGGACCGATGTATCAGGTGACGTCGGCGATCAACGTCGTCAATCCCGGTGGAGCCGCCCAGAACCCGCACCGCGACTACCACCTCGGCTTCATGTCGACCGGTACCGCCGAACGTTTCCGCGCCCATATCCACCGTCTCTCGCCCGCTCTGACATTGCAGGGCGCGGTCGCGCACGTCGACATGCCGCTGGAGTCCGGTCCGACGATGTATCTGCCGTATTCGCAACGGTATGAGCAGGGGTACGTGGCATTCGGCCTTCCGGATTTCCGGGAGTACTTCACCGCCAACCACATCCAGTTGCCGCTGCGTGCGGGCGACGCCGTGTTCTTCAATCCGGCGCTGTTCCACGCCGCCGGCCACAACACGACGACCGACGTGAAGCGCATGGCGAATCTGCTGCAGGTGTCCTCGGCTTTCGGACGGGCGATGGACGCCGTCGACCGCTCGGCGATGCTGCGCGCACTATATCCGTCGCTACTCGTTCTGGCCGACCAGGGCGAGGGCACCGCGGTCGCGAACGTGATCGCTTCGGCGGCCGAGGGTTACGCCTTTCCCAGCAACCTTGATCTCGATCAGCCACTGTCGGGACTGGCCGGCGAGACCCAGGCCGAACTCGTCGCCCGCGCCCTCGATGCACGTTTCACCACAGCACATTTCGAGCGCGAACTCACCGAACTCGACCGCCGCCACACCCCGTAACCGCCACATCCTTTCTCACCCCAGAGGTGTCACCATGACCAACGACCCACGAATCGCCGCCGCCCCCATCTCCTGGGGTGTGTGCGAAGTACCCGGCTGGGGCCTGCAACTGCACCCCGCACGCGTTCTCGGCGAGATGCGCGAACTCGGGATGAGTGCCGCAGAGACCGGCCCGGAAGGCTTCCTGCCCGACGACCCGGCCGCCCTGCGCGACACCCTGAACTCCTATGACCTGCGCTGCGTCGGGTCCTTCGTTCCCGTCGTCCTGCACGACGCCGACCACGATCCGGCACCACAGGTCCGCGCCGCACTCGAACGCTTGGCCGTCTCCGGCGGCGACGTCCTGGTGCTCGCGGCGGCAACCGGCACCGACGGATACGACTCCCGGCCGGTGCTCGACGCCGACGCCTGGCGCACACTGCTGACGAACCTCGATCGGATCGACGCGCTCGTCGCCGAGCAGAACATTGTCGCGGCGCTGCATCCCCACGTCGGCACGATGATCGAGAACCGAGCCGAAGTGATTCGCGTGCTGGAGGATTCGTCCATCGGCCTGTGCCTGGACACCGGCCACCTGTTGATCGGAGGTACCGATCCCGTCGAGATCGCCGAGAACTACGGCGACCGCATCCGGCACGCCCACCTCAAGGACGTCCGCGTGGATCTCGCACAACGGGTCCAGCAGGGCGCGGCGACCTACACCGAGGCCGTCGCCGCAGGAATGTACGTGCCACTCGGCGCCGGTGACGCCCGGATCGAACACGTCGTGAGCACGCTGCGCGAGAACGGATACAGCGGCTGGTTCGTCCTCGAGCAGGACACCATCCTCACCGACGACGCCGCCGCCGACGACGCGGCTGCCGACGTCGCGGTGTCGATGTCGTTCCTGCGGCGGATCTGCCGACCGGCGGTCGTCTGAGTACGGTCGGGGGTATGACCGCACCGCCGCTGCGTATCGGGATTCTCGGGGCGTCGCGGATCGCCGAGAACGCCATCGTCGGGCCCGCCCACGAACTCGGACACCGACTGACCGTGGTCGCCGCCCGCGATCGGCATCGCGCGGAGTCCTTCGCAACCACCCACGGTGTCGAGCGCATCGTCGACTCCTATGCCGAGGTGATCAGCGACCTGGAAATCGATCTGATCTACAACCCGCTTGCGAATGCGTTGCACGGGCCGTGGAATCTGGCGGCGATCGCGGCGGGCGTGCCGGTGCTCAGCGAGAAACCGTTCGCCCGCAACGCCGTCGAAGCGCAGCAGGTAGCCGCGCAGGCACGCGGCCGGCGTTCTGGTGCTCGAGGGGTTCCACTACCGGTTCCACCCGCTGATGCACCGCACCCTCGACGTGCTGCACAGCGGGGTGTGCGGCGATCTGCAAACGATCGAGATCACGATGGGCATGCCCGAACCGGCGCCCTCGGACCCACGCTGGGAGTACCGACTCGCCGGCGGTTCCGTCATGGATCTCGGCTGTTACGGCCTGCACCTGTTGCGCACCCTCGGCCCGTTCGCCGGCGGAGCGCCGCGGATCACCGGAGCGTCGGCGATCGTGCGGGGTGACCAGATCGACGCATCGAGCCGGATCGAGGTCACCTTCCCGAACGGCGCCACCGGCGTCAACACCAACACGATGCTCGACGACCACTACACATTCCGCGCACACATCGTCGGCACCACCGGATCGCTGACCCTGCACGACTTCTTGTCGCCGACCCGTGACAACCGCCTGAGCATCACCACAGCATCGGATACCCGCGTGGAGGAGGTGACCCGCCGCAGCACCTACACCTTTCAGCTCGAAGCCTTCGCAGCGGCACTGCGCGACGGCGCGTCCCTGCCGATCGATCTCGACGACGCCGTCACCAACATGGCCTACATCGACGACGCGTACCGGGCGGCGGGACTCGAGCCACGCTGACTGCGGATCGTATTTGTACGGACATGCAACCATCCGATGTGGGGACCAAAGTCCTCAATGGTGACGTGAGTAGAGCGCGCACTCTCCATGTGATCCGGTTCTCAGAAGCCGTTTATTGGGACATCCACGCAGTTCATAGCGCTTGTTACTCCCGCCACCACCACGGTCCGGCCAGCGGACAGCGCGGATCCCCTCAGTTGTCAACCAGATTCTGTCGAAGTTTTGTTAGGACATTTGCACATACTGGGTTACGATCACGGATGTGACTGCCATCACTGATGGTGGTAGGTGTAAGTCAAACCAAGGAGTGCCATGTCCACCACAGACGACCACCCGGGTCTGAAACATTCGATTCTTCCGCCGCTGGGAACGGGACCGTTCCGGCGGCGTCTGCACGCCGTGGCGCTGATCGCCACGCTGGGCGGCCTGCTCTTCGGCTACGACACCGGCGTCATCAACGGTGCTCTCGAGCCGATGAAGACCGAGCTGGGACTGACCCCGTTCACCGAGGGCGTAGTCACAAGCTCACTGCTGTTCGGCGCGGCGTTCGGTGCCATCGCCGGCGGACGACTCTCCGACGCGATCGGCCGCCGCAAGTCGATCACACTTCTCGCGACCCTGTTCCTCATCGGAACCCTCACCTGCGTCTTCGCGCCGGGCTTCGGGGTGATGGTCATCGGCCGCGTGATCCTCGGCCTGGCCGTCGGCGCCGCGTCGACCGTGGTCCCGGTCTACCTCGCCGAGCTGGCCCCATATGAGATCCGTGGCTCGCTCGCCGGTCGCAACGAGGTGATGATCGTCGTCGGTCAGCTCGCGGCCTTCGTCATCAACGCCATCATCGGCAACATCTGGGGTGAAGAGGACGGCGTCTGGCGCATCATGCTCGCGGTCGCCGCGCTCCCGGCGGTCTGCCTGATGGTCGGCATGATCCGCGTGCCCGAATCCCCGCGCTGGTTGATCTCGCAGAACCGCCGGGAAGACGCCTACGACGTGCTGAAGACGATCCGCTCGCAGCAGCGCGCCCGCGCCGAGGTCGACATGGTCGAGGAACTCCACGAGATGGAGGAGACCGCGATCCGCGGCAGCTGGACCGCCTTGCGCGACAACCGCTGGATTCGACGCATCGTGCTCGTGGGTATCGGACTCGGTGTGGCACAGCAGCTCACCGGCATCAACTCGATCATGTATTACGGCCAGTCGGTGCTCAAGGATGCCGGATTCGCCAGCAACGCCGCCCTCATCGCCAACATCGCTCCCGGCGTGATCGCGGTCATCGGCTCCACCACCGCACTCTGGCTGGCCCAGAAGATCAATCGCCGCACCACCCTGATCCTCGGTTACAGCCTCACCACCGTCTGCCACTTCCTCATCGGCATCGCGTCCCTCGCACTGCCGGAGGGCAACGCGGCACGACCGTGGGTGATCCTGACACTCGTGGTCCTGTTCGTCGGATCGATGCAAACCTTCCTCAACGTCGCCACCTGGGTGCTGCTGTCGGAAATCTTCCCGCTGCACATCCGCGGTCTGGCGATCGGCATCTCGGTGTTCTGCCTGTGGATCACCAACGCCCTTCTGGGACTGTTCTTCCCGACGCTGGTGGCCGCCACCGGCATCACCGGCACCTTCTTCCTCTTCGGCGGCGTCGGCATCCTCGCTCTGCTCTTCGTCTGGACACAGGCGCCCGAAACCCGGGGTCGCACACTGGAAGAGGTCGAGGAAGACGTCACCACCGGCCGCATCTACCCCAGTCGCAAGATCAAGGAACTCATCTGATCGCGACGTGAACATGCGGGTGTGAACACGGAACGGGCTCCCGCACCGGGTAACCGGTGCGGGAGTTCGTCCGTCGGTGAGCGTTCCACAGAGGCCGGTCTCAGCGTTCGCGCGGCGCAGACGTGGTGCCGCGCACGACGAGTTCGGGTACCAACGTCACAACCGACCGCTCGGTGCGGTGACCGTCGAGCCGCGACACCACCGCGTCGACGGCGCGGTCGGCCTGCGCGTGCGGTTGCTGGCTCACAGTGGTGAGATCGACGTTGCTCAAGCGCGCCATGACGCTGTCGTCATAGCCGGTCACCGAGACCTGCTGTGGCACCGCGACTCCCGCTCGACGCAGTTCGTCGAGCACACCGATCGCGAGGCGATCGTTGGCACACACCACCGCGGTCGGCAACTCGCGGGAGAGCAGGGCTCGCGACGCGGCCATCCCCGCGTCCTCGGTGAACGACTCCGCTTCCACCAGGGCGTCGTCGGCGGAGATACCGTGATGCCGCAGTGCACGCAGGAACCCTGCGCGACGGTCCGCGGCGATCGACCCCGGCCCGCCGGCCACATGCACGATCTGTGTATGCCCGAGGCCGACGAGGTGATCGACCACAGCCGCAATACCCTTGCCGTCGTTGGTGCGAACGACATCGACTGACCCGGAGGCGATGCGCCGGCCGAGGACCACCGTGGGCACCTCTGCCGCGAACTCCTCGATCGATGCGGTGTCGAGCTCCGGGCCGATGAGCAGCATTCCCTCGCAACGAAAGTCGCGCAGCGTCTCGACGACGCGTGTTTCGCCGTGCGTCGGGGTCACCGCGCCCAGGACGATCTCGTATCCCGCGCGGTCGGCCGCCGCGACCAGCGCCTCTGCGATCTCGGCGTGAAAGCTGTTGCTGATCTGGGCGACCACACCGATCAGATGAGAACGGCGGGCCGTCATCAGCGCTGCTGTCCGGTTCATCCGGTAGCCGAGGTCCTCGGCCGCCGCCATCACCGCACGGCGCGTGTCGTCGCCGACCCCGGGAGCCTTGCGAAAGACCAGCGACACAGTCGCTTTGGACACCCCCACCTTGTCGGCGACGTCCTGCATGGTCGGTCGATTCGACGACGATCGCATCGAACACTCCCCCTTCTCTACCTGGACTCTCCACCCGTGCCCGTCAAGGCTTGACACCGTGGCGTGACGGCGTTCATAGTAGACGAACTAGACCGGTTTAGTAGACCGGTACAGCAGACCTCTCATCCACTATTCGTCACCAACCCCGGAGATCCCATGTCCTCGAACTCCCTCGGCGTCGCCGTCATCGGCGGCGGTATGGCCGGCCGCGCGCACGCTGCCGGCTATCGGACCGCGTCCACCCTGTTCGGCACCGACCGGCCCGACGTGCGTCTGGTGGCGATCGCCGACGCGAATCCCGCGATCGCCGATGACAACGCCAAGCGATACGGATACGAGCGGGCCGAGTACGACTGGCAGTCCATCGCCGCAGCCGACGACATCGACGTGGTCAGCGTGGTCGTCGCCAACCATCTGCACCGCGAAATGGTCGAGGGACTACTGGCCGCCGGCAAGCACGTGCTGTGCGAAAAGCCGCTTGCCGGTTCACTTTCCGAAGCGGAGGCCATGCTGTCGGCGGCCCGCGACGCCTCGACGCAGGCCGCGGTCGGCTACACCTACCGTCGCGCGCCGGCCGTCGAGCAGATCCGTCGCGAACTGGCCGCCGGGACCGTCGGCGACCTGGTGCACTTCAACGGGCACTACTGGTGCGACTACGCGCTCGACCCGACCTCGCCGATCACCTGGCGCTATCAGGGCGAGCCCGGCACCGGCGCTCTCGCCGATGTCGGCAGTCATCTCATCGATCTCGGTGAGTTCATCTGCGGACCCATCGTGTCGATCTCCGGCGCACGCTTCCACACGGTGATCACCGAACGTCCGGTTCCGATCGGCACCACCTACGGTCACACGAAGGGCGCGGTCTCCGACGAGATGGAGCCCGTCGGCAACGAGGACATCGCAACGTTCACCGCGACCTTCGCCTGCGGTGCGATCGGTACGTTCTCGGCGTCGAGGGTGGCGCACAGTCTGCCCGATGGACTGGGGTTCGAGCTGTTCGGCACCGGCGGGTCGGCGTCGTGGGAGCTCGCGCGCATCGCGGAGTTCCACCTCGCCGCCGACGACGTGCGCGCCGACCTCAACGGTCCGCGTCGCATCACCATCGGCCCCGATCATCCCTACATCCGCGGTGGCCTGCCGATGGACGCCGGCGGCGTCGGCCACGGCAAGGCCGAACTGTTCGCCTACCAGGCTCGCGCCTTCCTCGACCAGGTGGCCGGCATCGACGTCCTCGGTCCCCTCCCGGACTTCGAGACCGGCCTGCATTCGATGCGGGTGGTTGCCTCGATCGCCGAATCCGCGGCCAACGCGGGAGCTACCGTCGACGTCAAGCCGCTCGAGAACGCCTGACCGTCACCCACTTTCCACGACTACAAGGAGACACACCACCATGAAGCTCGGTGTCTACAACGCCATCCTGCACGATCGCCCACTGCCCGAAGCACTGAAGGTGATCGGCGATCTCGGCCTCACTGGTATCGAGATCAACACCGGCGGATTCCTTCCCGCGGTGCACGCTCCGACGTTCGACGAAATCCTGGTCTCCGACGCCGCACGCGACGACTACCTGGCACTCTTCGACGGCACCGGGGTCTCGATCGCCGGCCTCAACTGCAACGGCAACCCGCTGCACCCCAAGCCCGAGATCGGCGAGCGTCACGCCGAGGATGTCCGCCGCTCCATCCGTCTGGCCGAACGGCTCGGCCAGACGCGTGTGGTGACGATGTCGGGCCTGCCCGGCGGGGAACCCGGTGCCACGGTGACGAACTGGATCGTCAACGCCTGGAATTCGGCAGCACTGGACGTCCTGGACTACCAGTGGGGTGTGGCCGCACGGTTCTGGCGCGAGACCGACCGACTCGCCGCCGATCACGGCGTGAAGGTCGCACTCGAACTGCACCCGCAGAACCTCGTCTTCAACACCGCCGATGTCCGCAAGCTCGTCGAACTCACCGGCGCCACCCACGTCGGCGTGGAACTCGATGCGTCGCATCTGTTCTGGCAGCAGATGGACCCGGTTGCCGTCGTCCGCGAACTCGGCCCACTCGTCTTCCACGCGGCGGCCAAGGACGTACGGGTGAACACCGAGAACGCCGCACTGTACGGCGTTCTGGACAACCGGTTCCGCCGACTCGCACCCACCGAGGAGCGCACCAACCTCGGTGGCGACGAATGGGCCAACGAGTGGCCCAAGGACTCGGCATGGGATTTCGTGGCACTCGGTCGCGGCCACGACACCGCCTACTGGACCGAATTCCTTCGCGCTCTACGTGACGTCGATCCCGACATGATGGTCAACATCGAGCACGAGGACGTCTCACTCGGCCGCATCGAAGGCCTCGAGATCGCCGCCGGCGTGCTGCTCGACGCCGACCGCGCGCTGGAACAGGAGAAGGTCTCCGTTCACGGATAACACTCGGCAGACGGGCTTCCCCCGATGGCGGAGAGCTTCCATCACCCGACGCTCACTCCCTTCCCCCCGATGGGCGAGCGCTTCGATCGCGGATGCTTGGCCGTCCCCCCGGTGGTCGAGCGCTTCCATCACCCGACACTCGCTCCCTTCCCCCCGATGGTCGAGGTGCG
>NZ_MVPX01000399.1:0-1534 GCF_002043085.1 Gordonia sp. i37
GCGGCGAGCCTCGAGACCGCTTGCAGCGACGCTGGTTCCGGCTCGGCGGGTGGAGCGGACACCCGTCGGCGAGAGAGGTCTCGAGGCCTCGTCGCTGGCGCTCCTCGGCACCTCGACCATCGGATGGAAAGACCGGAGCGTCATTCGGACGCCTTAGATAGATCGATGGTCGAGCGCTTCCATCCCCCCGATGGTCGAGGTGCGAGCCGCGTGCGGCGAGCCTCGAGACCCGGCGAGATGACTAGTGTCGCAACCACATCGACGCCCGCTCGACGCGTCCGAAAATAGTTGTCCACAGATTTTGTCGGACCGACGCTGCCGCGCCGGTTTTGTCGGTACCCCTTCGTACACTTGTTCTCATCAAGTCCGATCGCGGGAGGGGAGGTTGTTCGGATGTCGACCACATTGACGTTCACCGATCCGGAAGCCGACGCCGCCGCGATCACAGCCATGACCCGCGATGAGCTCACCGAGACCGGCCCAGACCTGCTCCGCGAGTCCCGCAAATACGAAGCCCGGACAGTCCTGGCTGCCGCCGCGTTGGCGGAGCGGGTATTTCACGAGCATCTGGCCGATCGGCCCGAGACCGGTGTGTGGGGTTCGGTCGTCGAGCATGCCGAGAGACTCGGCCGGGCCGAGGTGTCGTTGCAGTTCAAGGTCTCCCGCAGCAAAGCCGGGAGTTGGATAGCGCTGGCGGACCTCCTGGAGAAGCTACCGTTGATCCGTGCCGCCTATCTGAACGGGGAACTGTCCACGAATCGGGCTTCGATCATGGCGCGCGCCGCCCAGCGTGGCGAGGACACCGAGACCGACACCGATAGCGTCGATACCGGTGACGAGTCTGGGATGTCGTTCGAGGAGATCGTCCTGGATTACGGGTCCCGGGCCACGACCGACCCTGTGCTATCGCAACAGCTTGACGCTGCGCTGATTTCGATGAACCCCGACAGCGTGATCGAGGACCGCGACACCCTCACCGATCTGGTGGGACACGTGACCATCACCGCCGATGTTGCGGGGCACTCCTCTCTGGATGCGGTTGTTCCCGCCCATTACGGGGTGTTTCTCGCAACGCAGATCAACGCCCTCGTTGACGAACGGACCTGCCGCAAGGACCCCCGCCGTGTGGGGTCGCTGCGGGTGATCGCACTCGGGGAGATCACCGGCGTGCCGGGAGCCCACCTCGACTGCGAATGCGGACAGGACGACTGCCCGAAACGAGGTGGCGGCACCGACAGCAACGGGTCGGCGGAAACACCCGCTGATGCCGAGGATGCGGCAGCATGGGACGACCTGCTCCCCGAACCCGCCGACGCCGACGCTCCCGAAGTCGAGTTCGTCGAGCCCGTCGTCGAACCCGAGATCCCCGACCCTATGAATGAGCCGACGCCGGATGAGGTGCCCGTGGCCTTCGGACGGGCCTTGGTCGTACCCGGGGCACCCGTACTGACGGTGTTGACGGACCCCGACGGTGTGCTGGTGCCCCGGTTGCAGGGATACGGGCCGATCGATCCCGACTACGCCACCACCCTGT
>NZ_MVPX01000004.1:0-4046 GCF_002043085.1 Gordonia sp. i37
ACCGAACACGGCATGTTCATCAACAACCACTGGGCCCCGGAAGTGCGGCGACCGCTGTTCCCCGGATCGATGGGCCAACCGATGCCCGGTTTCGCCACCGGCATCGTCGACGGACAGATCGCGATCGATGTATCGGCCAGTCCGGCACTGTGGTTCACCGGATACCTCGACGACCCGGAGAAGACCGCGGCCCGGTTCACCGAGGACCGGCGTTGGTATCTGACCGGCGACACGGGCCGGGTCGACGAGAACGGCAACTACTTCTTCAGCGCTCGGGACGACGATGTGATCATCATGGCCGGCTACCGGATCGGACCATTCGACGTCGAGAGCGTGCTGATCACGCATCCGTCGGTGATCGACGTCGCCGTCGTCGGCCGGCCGGACGAGTTGCGCGGTGAGGTCCTCGAGGCCTTCGTCGTGCTCGCCGACGGTGTGGTCGGCGACGACGCCCTGGAGTCCGAGCTGCAGCAGCTGGTCAAGACGGGTTTCGCCGCGCATGCCTATCCGCGCAGCGTGCATTTCGTCGACGCGCTGCCCAAGACACCGAGCGGCAAGATCCAGCGATTCGTCCTGCGGCAGAGGTAGTACCGGCCCCGTCATCACAGGTCACCGTCGTCGTCGGCCTCCGCTCGCCAGGCGCCGCACCGACTCGGGGATCTCGGTGCCCGTTGCGGGAATCGGGTCGTCGTAGACGGTGCGGACGGGCACGACGCCGGTCCAGTTGTCGGTGTCGACACCGGGACCTCCACTGCGGGCCTTGGCGATCCACTGACCGTCGACGATCGGCATCCGCAGGGCGACCGTCGCGGCACGCTCCTTGCCGGTGATCGACGGCGTCTCGGCGACGCGGCCCGGGATCAGCTTGTCCGACAAGGCTTCCAGTGCGGCCTGGTCGTCGTCGGCGCGTTCGGGGATACCTCGCACCACCGCGGACCGATAGTTCGCGGAATGGTCGAAGAGACTGTCGGCCACCACGATTGCGTCGAGGACGAACACAGTGAACGTCGACGGCGCACCCTCGGCCACATGACGCAGTGCGCCTGCCGCGATCGATCCGTGCATGAGGATGCCGTCACCGTCGCGGGAGAAGAGCAACGGCACCGACCACGGCCACCCGTCGACGACGGTCGAGAGGGTTCCGACGAGGACCGAATCGAGGACGTCGTCGAGCAACGCGCGGTCGCCACCGCGAGTCGGCTTGCGGCGCAGAGCAGACAGTTCGGCGGGTTCATCGGAGTACGAGGAGGACTCGGGCATGAGGGCATGGTGCGCGTCGCGCGGCCTCCCGGCAACAGATTTCCCTTCCCGAGAAAATGCGGACCGGATCTGTCCGCATTGGTTCGTAGCTTCGGTGGTGACCGCGAACCACTCCGAAAGGCACCATCATGGCCGGCACCTACACCTCCGTCACCCTCTCCGTCGATGTCACCGGCGAGAAGGCCGACGTCTTGACCCTGTTGGAGGATCAGCGCGCGATGTTCCTGGTGACCTTGCGCGATCTCGACGACGAGCAGGCCCGCCGCCGCAGCACCGTGAGCGAACTGACCCTCGGCGGTCTCCTCAAGCACCTGACGATGGTGCAGCGCGAGCACACGCAGACCATCCTCGACCGCGACCCGAACGCCGAGATCCACATGGACAATCTCGAGCACGGATACGAGCTCACCGACGGCGAGACGTTCGAGGAGTGGCTCGCCGCCTACCGGGATGCCGCGCTCGCCTACGACGCGGTGATCGCCGAGGTCGGTTCACTCGACGAACTGATCCCGCAGGCGACCGCACCATGGCAGCCCGAGCGAGAGTGGTGGACGGTACGCAAGATGGCCCTGCACATGTTGCGCGAGACCGCCCATCACAGTGGCCACGCCGACATCATCCGCGAGGCGCTCGACGGCCGGACGACGATGGCCGCGCTCTTCGATTTCGGCGATCCGGCCTGAGGTCGGCGCGGCATCGGTCGGTGTTCATCGCGACGAATCGGACGCCTGTTACGTCGGTGTAGTCCGTTCGGGTGGATTTCCCGATCAGCCGACCGAATCCGCCCGAACGCGGTTGCCCCTGCTCAGAGCCGCTCACAATACTTGTGGCTCGGGGAACACACCACCACCGATCCGTGCGGCGATCGCGCCGGGCACGGGCGTTCGTAGGAGACCGAGCAGATGTCGTACTACCCACCGGGGCCACCCACGTATCCGTCGATGCCGTTCGGCGCCGTGCCGCCCGAACCGCAACCGCGTAATCGCCGCAATCTCACCTTGATCCTCGCAGCGATCGTTGCGGTGCTCGCGCTCGTGTTCGCCTCGGTCGTGGTGATCGTGCTCAAGAACAAGAAGGGCGAGTTCCACATCCCCTTCCTGTCGCTGACGTCCGCGGACGCACCGGGTGATGCGCCGTTCATGGCGCAGCCGAATCTGACCAACAAGCCACTCGACAACGGTCTGCGCCTGAGCGCGCAGACCGGCGCGCCGGATCAGGGCACGCGACTGGTCAGCGGCACCACGCCGGGCCTGTACGTCGGTGGGTCTACCACCTGCGACCCGGCCGGTCTGGGTAATTTCCTCGCGCAACACCCCTCCCAGGCGGCGGCGTGGGCGAGTGTCTACGGGATCAGCACGCAGGCCATCCCCTACTACCTCGACACCCTGACGCCGGTGATCCTCTCGGCCGACACCTGGGTGACCAACTACAGCTACACCGGCGGTTCGGCGGTGCCGTTCCAGGATGTGCTGCAGGCCGGCACCTCGGTTCTCGTCGACAGCGCCGGCGTTCCCCGGGTCCGCTGCCAGTGCGGTAATCCGCTCGGGCCGGCCGCCTCGGCCCCCATCGGCGGATACCGAATCCGCGGAACCCATTGGCAGGGTTATCAGGTCAACTACATCACCCGCGTTGCCTACAACACCCAGAACGTCACCGTCGTCAACAACACCACGACCGTGATCAATCAGGCTCCGGCCCAGGCGAATACGCCGGCCGCCGGTGCTGCCGCGCTGCTGACGCTACTCAATCCCGATACCCGTCAGCTCTTCGATCGCACGGTCGGCGGCTTGCTGGATCTGTCGGGTCAGCCGCCGCTGACCGAGGCGCTGCCGACGCCGGCATCACTCAACGTGCCGTTGGCCGCGCGCAGCGACGAGGCCGCGGCACAGAACGGGCTCGCCCGGGCAGGCGAGACGGCCGCCGCGCCGGAGGTCACGCAGATGGCCGAATCCAACGGCAACACCCCGCCGACCGAGGGCCAGACCACCGAAGCCGCGTCGGGCACCGAATCGGGAACCGACACCTCGGCCGCGGGCCCGACCTCGAGCGAGGAGACCTCGGCGGCGAGCAGCACCACGACCTCATCCGACACCAGTTCGAGCGCGAGCAGCTCGTCGTCGGCGGCACCGTCGCCCACCGTTTTCAGCGGTAGCGGTAATTCCATCGGCAGCTTCAGCTTCACCGAGAACAATCAATCGGTGACGTGCCAGGCGCCGTCGCAGGAGACCACCGGCTCGGGGTCGCTCACCTGTAATGACGGGCTGTCGCGGTCGGTCTATCAGAGTTCGCTGTCGCAGTCGTCGGTCACCTCGGCCACCGACTCGACCGGAATCTGGCGATTGTCCTTGGGTAGTACTTCGGTGCCGATCACCTCGGCCACGTGGCAGACCCTGATCGCGACCACCACCGAAACCACCACGGCGGAAACCCCGACGGCGACGGAGACCACGGAGGTTCCGACGACGACCGAGGAAACCACCACGGAGACAACGGAAGAAACCACAGAGACACCGACGACAACCCCGGCGGGCTGACCCCAGTGCGCCGGGCCTCGAGACCACTCGCACCGAAACCAGCACCACCGCAGCCGGTCTCGAGGCTCGTCGCCAACGCTCCTCACACCTCGACCACCGATCTGGGAAACCCTCCGACCGACGGCGACCATCCCCCGATGGTCGAGGTGCACGGCGCCCAAGGCGCCGGGCCTCGAGACCACTCGCACCAACCATCATCACCGAGCCACCGGGGACCGAAACCAGCACCGCCGCAGCCGGTCTCGAGGCTCC
>NZ_MVPX01000040.1:0-12077 GCF_002043085.1 Gordonia sp. i37
TAGTCCAGGACGATCTCTTCGAACGACATCTCCGATTCGTTACCGGACTCATCACCGGTGTCGGTGTCGGTGTCCGCGCCACGTTGGGCGGCCCGCGCCATGATCGAGGCCCGGTTGGTGGACAGTTCCCCGTTCAGATAGGCGGCACGGATGAGGGGGAACTTCTCCAACAGGTCCGCCAGAGCAATCCAGTTGCCGGCCTTGCTGCGGGAGATCTTGAACTGCAGAGACACTTCGGCGCGTGCGAGTTTGTCGGCATGTTCGATCACCGAGCCCCACACCTCGACCTCGGACTGGCCCGCCAAACGCTCGCGATACACCCGCTCCGCCAGCGCGGCGGCAGCAAGCACCGTCCGGGCCTCATGCTTACGCGATTGGCGCAACAGATCAGGGCCGGTCTCGGTGAGCTCATCGCGCGACATGGCTGCGATCGCGGCGACGTCAGCTTCCGGGTCAGTGAACGTCAACATCGTCGACACCATGTACCTCCCCTCCCACGATCGGACCTGATGAGAACAAGTGTACGAAGGGGTACCGACAAAACCGGGCCTGCGGAGGTTGGGCCGATGAAATCTGTGGACAACTTTTTCTACTCATCGACCGGGCGTCGATTTACGTCGACCGGGCCGCTCTATTGCGTCGAGTGGGTAGTGGATGTGGTTGCGATGCTTGTCATCTCACCAGGGTCTCGAGGCTCGCCGCACGCGGCTCGCACCTCGACCATCGGGGGAGGGGCGAGCGCCACGTGCTGGAACCGCCCGACCATCGGAGGAAGGGGTTCTCGACCAGCGGGTGAGACGCGTTCGTCATCGCGGGAAGATGCAAACAATCGCGCTGGACTACAACCAGTCTCGCCGCTTGAACGTGGTGTACAGGGCGATCACGGTGACCACGATCAACACCGAGCTGACCACGAAACCGGTGGTGGTCTGGAAGAACGGGAACGAGACGTTCTGCCCGTAGAAGCCGGTGATGGCGGTGGGTACGGCGATGATCGCGGCCCACCCCGTCAGCTTCTTCATCACGGTGTTCAGGCGCGCGTCGGCCAATGACAGGTTGGTCTCGAACACCGTGGTGACCATGTCGCGCAACGATTCTGTCCACTCCGCCGCACGCAGCGCGTGGTCGTAGAGGTCGGAGAAGTGGGGGTCGAGTTCCGGTGGCGCCTCGTTCTCGTAGCGGTGACGCTGGATCGCCGCGATGACCTCGCGCATGGGCACCACGACTCGACGCAGAAGCACGAGATCCTTACGGAGATCGTAGGTTCGGCGCTGGAGGGTTCGAGCAGCGACGGACTCGTCGAAGAGCAGGGCCTCGAGATCCTCGATGTCGTTGTCGAGGCGCTGGACCGCGTCGAAGTGACCGTCGACGACCACGTCGAGCAGACCGTGCAGCAACGCGCCGATGCCGTACTGTTCGCCGCCGATCTCCTCCCACCGCTGGGTCACCACGGCAATGTCGAATCCCGGTGTCATCCGCACCGTGATCAACGCGTTTTGCTTGACGAATATCGAAATGCGATGCAGAACAAAGGACTTGGCGCGTTGCGCGTACGGGGAGTGCTGATCCGGACGTGCTGCGTCGCCGACCGTCGGGTTCTCGTCGCCCGCCGACGGGTTCGCGTCGTCACCGGTCGGGGCGGCGGTGATCGCGTAGACGGTCATGAATGTGTAGTCGCGGTAATTCACGGTCTTGACGCGCTCGGCGGCGGCGATCGTGTCCTCGATCGCAAAGCTGTTGAGGTCCAGTTCCTGTGCCAGTGCCGTCAGCTCGTCGTGAGACGGGCAGTCGAGATCGGCCCAGATGAGCGTGTCGGCGCAGTCGAGATGATCGGAGATGCCGTCGATCGCGAAGCCGTCGACCTTCTGGCCCTTCTTCCAGATCTGGCCGCGAATGCGCGTTCCGCGATCCGGATCCGGTGTGCCCGCCATGGCATCATCGTGCCACCACCTGCGCGGTGGGCGGGTTAGCGGCTGGCAGGATCGGCGCATGGCCTCGCGCGTCCCCTCACTCACCGGTGTGCGCTCGATCGCCGCACTGTCGGTGTGTCTGACCCACGCCGCGTTCTGGACCGGGCACTACACCGACGACTACGTCGGCCGACTGTTCGCGCGTTTCGAGATCGGTGTCGCGATCTTCTTCGTGCTCTCGGGGTACCTGTTGTTCACGCCATGGGTGCGGGCGGCGCGCGAGAACACCCGCGACACGCAACTGCCAGGCGTCGGACGCTACTTCTGGCACCGGGCACGACGCATCCTGCCCGCGTACTGGATCACCGTGATCGGCGTCTATCTGCTGTACGCGATCGCCCCACCCGGCGGCGAGGCGTCACCGACCGGCACCGGCTGGTCGGGCTTCCTGCGCAACATGACGCTGACGCAGGTGTACGGGTTCGGACACCTGCACTCCGGGCTGACGCAGATGTGGAGCCTGGCCGCCGAAGTCGTGTTCTACCTCGTCCTGCCGCTGATCGGCTGGGTCGTCGTGGTCGGTGTGATGCGTGTGTCGGGTCGGCGCGGCGGGTGGCGACCGGATCTTCTCATCGCAGCGCTGGTGCCGTTGTTGCTGGTCAGCCCGGTGTGGTCGGTGATCGTCGCGGGCAGTGCGGGGGTGAATCCGACAGCACGTTTGTGGGCGCCGGCATTCTTCGGCTGGTTCGTCGGCGGGATGTTGCTCGCGGCCTGCGCACCGCTGATCCGCCGGTGGAACACCACCGCGTGGGTGGGCATCGCGATCGCCGCGTTCCTGGTGTCCGGGGGCTCGATCGCGGGCGAACCGACGATCACCCCGACCACTGCGTCGGCGACGATCGTCAAGCACGTGTTGTATCTGGTGATCGCCGTCGGTCTCGTCGGCCCGCTCACCGTCGCCGATCAGCGGTCCTGGTGGGCGCGGGTGTGTGCCAGCCGACCGATGGTGTTCCTCGGTGAGATCTCCTACGAGCTGTTCTGTGTGCACGTCATCGTTCTCGAGGTGGTCATGGCCGCGCTCGGCTACCACGTGTTCAGCGGAAACGTGCTGATCGCGTTCGGTCTCACCGCGGCCATCAGCGTCGTGCTGGCGTGGGCGCTGCACCGAGTGACGTCCCCGCTGTGGCGTGCTCGGACACCCGGGACCGTCGGTTCCCGCAGGTAGCATGGGTGAGCAAGACGGCGCAGAGGCAACATGGCCGACAAGCAGGGTGACGAGGCGGGAACATGATCGACGACGGCGGAATGCGGGGGGCGGCACGGATCAGTGGCCCGAGCAGCGGGGAGATCCGGCAGTGGTGCGACCGGTCGGCGATGCCCGGTGAACGGCCGGAACTGTCCGATGTGGCCGCGATCCTGGTCGCGTCCGGCTATCTGACTCCGACGGGCCGGGCGATCGTCATTCGCCGCGTGTCCACAGGTCTGCCGTTGCCGATCGTGCCGGGTGGCTTCGGCGAGATGCGGCGTCTGCAGCGGGCCATCGTCCAACTCGAGGCGCAGCAGTCGGGTCCGATGGTGCCCGGTGTGATCGCCGCGGTGATGCGTAACCGTTTCAACGGGCTGGTCCGGCGCCGCGAGGACGCGCACAAGGCGTTCGTCACCGGCAAGGGCGTCTTCGCCGGCAGTACCCGTGCCATCCGCCGCGAACGTCGCGAGAACGTGTATCTCGAACTCGACGAGCGCGAACGGCTCTTCGCCGGGCTGCTGTGTACGCCGACCCCCAACGTGGGCACGATGCGCGCGGTGCGCCGAGCAGGCACCGTCGCGGTCGAGCGCATCGCCGGCGTCGTCGGGCAGGTTGCGGCGCGGTCCGGGAATCGTCAGGTCGAGCAGTGGGCCGAGCAGGTCACCGCGGCGACCGATCGTGACGCCCAGGCGCCCGCGGTGCCCGGGTCGGCGAACTTCGTCGACGGATATGAGGCGTTGCTGTTCATCGCCGGCCACTATTACGACCGGATCATGACCAATCCCGCTTGGCGCTCAGACCATTTCGCGGTGCAGCGGACGCAGGTGAACCTGCACTCCGAACTCGCCGAGATCGCCGCTGACGTCATCGCCTTGCGTGCGGTGCGCGTCGACCTGGACCGGGCCAAACGCAATGGTGGCTTTGACCGGGCCTTCGCCGAACAGATCGACCGCCGCGAAACCACGTTGCGGCCGGTGTGGTCCGAGCTGATCGATCGGGTGCAGGCGTTGTCCGACGTGGCTCACGTCGTCGAGTCCGCGGCAACGGAATTGCGGATTCTGGCCGAATACAACAAGGCCGCGACGATCGACGATCGGATCGACGCCCTGGTCGCCCGGTCCGGTGATCGCGAGATCTCGATGGACAATGCCAAACGGCTGTCCGAGCAGGTTCGCAGTGGTGAGGAACAGCTACGAATTTATCGGGATGTGTTGCAGGGAAACATCTCTCGTCTCTCACCGGCGGTTCCGCGGGAACTCCCCGCACGGTACGAGCCGTCCTGACCCCCGCGGTCGCTCGACCGCGGTCACCGTGACCAGGCGCGTAAGTAACCCTTCTCGGTATCGGTGAGGCGACGCAAACTGTGCGCCTCGATGTTGACGACGGCCATCTGAGTGCTCGCAACACACGCCGGTTTGCTCATCGGATCGGCGTGCGCCCCCCGGATCTCGTAGCCGATGGTGAAGTCGACGGAACGAAAACCCTTGATCCACATGCCGATGCGCAACGGCGAGTCGTCGTGGCGGAGCTGGCTCTGATATCGGATCTCGACGTGCACGATCATCGCGCTCTTGATCAGCGGGGTGTACTCCTCGCCCGCGGAGAGCAGCCACGCGATCCGGGCTTCCTCCATGAGCGTGACCATCCGGGCGTGGTTGATGTGACCAAAAGCATCCATGTCCGACCAGCGCACGCCGACCTCGGCGGTGAACGCGAATTCGTGTGCGCCCAAACCGCTCTCACCTGCGGTGTTTACTGAGTTGCGGCCGGTGTTTGCGGTACTCACTGACCCACGCTCCTGAATGCCGGCTGTGAAAACACGTTCGGGTCTTCACGCTTTTGTTACCCGCTAGTAGTCTTCCATCCGCGCGGCGTCCCCGATAATGGGGGGCGGTGTACCTGCGAAGTGCGGTACCGCAATGCGTTCGTGGGCTACCGCCGTCGGCGGGTGGGATGAGGTTATTGATGATGGGCACAAGGCGAGTGGCCGCAATGGTGGCGACCATACTCGGCGTCGGCGTCCTGGGTGCGGGTTTGCTCGGTCCAGCAGTGGCGGACGCGGCGCCACGCGTCGAGGCGCGCATCGTCACCACCAAGCCGATGAGCGAATTGCGCACCGACGTCTGGGTGGATTCCCCGTCGATGAAACAGCGCATCAAGGTCAGCGTGCTGACCCCGGCGTACTCCAGTGGTCCGCGCCCGACCGTCTACATGCTCGACGGCGCCGGTGCCGACGGCGACGTCAGCGACTGGATCACCAAGGGCCACGCCGGCGCGTTCTTCGCGAACAAGAACGTCAACGTCGTCCTCCCGGTCGGCGGAGCGGGCACGTTCTACACCGACTGGCAGCACGCCGACCCCAAGCTGGGTAAGCCGATGTGGGAGACCTTCCTCACCAAAGAACTTCCCCCGCTGATCAATTCGCGGTTCAACGGCAACGGCCGCAACGCGGTGATCGGGTTGTCGATGGGCGGACAGGCGTCGTTCGCGCTGGCCATCCGCCATCCCGAGCTGTATTCGGGTCTCGCGTCGCTCAGTGGGTGCCCGCCGGTGTCCGGGGCGGCCAACGAGGCCTACGTGCGCACCACCGTCGGTCGCGACGGCGGCGACGCCACCAACATGTGGGGCCCGTTCGGGTCCGTCGGCTGGCAGGCGCACGACCCGAGCCTGCATCTGAACGCGTTGCGCGGCAAGGACATCTTCATCTCCGCCGGCTCCGGCGCCATCGGCCCACTGGACATCACGCGTCGCATCGAGCCCGACGAGGGTCCGCCCGCAGCGGTCACCGCGTCGTCCTCGGCGTTGGAGGCCGGTGCCTACCGATGCTCACTGGAGTTCGCGTGGGACCTGCGCACCCACAACGTGCCCTACACCGACGGCTTCCGCCTGATCGGCACGCACACCTGGGCCTACTGGGAGCAGGACCTGCCCGCCGCCTGGGGAACGGTCTCGCGGCACCTGTACTGAGCCGCCTGCCGTAGCGGTGCCGCCGCAGACCTCAGTCGGCGCGGATCCACCGCTCGGCGAAGGACAGGAAGCTGTCGTTCTCGTCGAGATGGGTGACGGTGACCCGCACGCCGTCGTCGGCGAAGGGCCGCACCACGACCCCGGCATCGATTGCCGCGCGCGCGAACTCCGACGACCTCTCGGCGAGGTCGAGCCACACGAAATTCGCCTGCGAGTCGGGTACCCGGTAACCGGCGGCGCGGAGCCGCTCGGTGACCCGCCGACGCTCGGCGACCACCGCGTCGGTGCGCTCGAGTAGCTCGTCGCCGGCCTCCAGGCAGGCCAGAGCTGCGGCCTGCGCGACGCTGTTGACCGAGAACGGCACATGCGCCTTACCCAGGGCGGTGATGATCTCCGGATCGCCGATCGCGTACCCGACGCGCAGGCCGGCGAGCCCGTACGCCTTGGAGAACGTGCGCAACGCGACCAGGTTCGGGAACTCGCGGCGCAACTCGAGAGCGTCGTAGGCGTGGTCGTCGTCGAGGCGGGTGTACTCGAGGTACGCCTCGTCGAGGGCGACGACGATGTCCGACGGCACCGACTGCAGGAAGGCGCGTAGATCGTCGGCGGTGACCACGGTCCCGGTCGGGTTGTTGGGGTTGCAGACGAAGATCAGGCGGGTGCGGTCGGTGATCGCGTCGGCCATCGCCGCAAGATCGTGCACGTCGTCGCCGGTGAGAGGCACCTGAACGGGCGTCGCCCCGACGAGCCGCGTCGCGAGGGGATAGGTCTCGAAGGAGCGCCAGCCGAAGACGACCTCGTCGCCGGGGCGGCAGGTGATCAGGATCAGGTTCTGGCAGAGGATCACCGATCCGCAACCGACCTGGATCTCCTCAGGACTGACGCCGAGGTTCTTCGCCAATGCGTCGGTCAACTCGACCATCCCGTTGTCGGGGTATCGGTTCACACCGGCCGCGGCATGTGAAATCGCTTGCAGAACCGAGGGGAGCGGACCGAAGGTGACCTCGTTGCTGGCAAGTTTCACCGCGTCCGGGAACGTCTTGCCGGGAACGTAGACGGGCAGGTCGGCGAGGTCGGGACGGATGCGAAAGGTCACCGTCCAACTGTAGGTCCACGGTCGTGGCGGACGATGCCCGGACCCGGCGATCCGGCTCTGACCGCGCGGTTTGCTTCTGCCGCCGGGCGGTGTGTAATCTTTCGCTTCGGCAGTTCGAAAGGACTCCGCTAGGAGGCGTGCCAGAGCGGCCGAATGGGACTCACTGCTAATGAGTTGTCTCGCTAAAACGGGACCGGAGGTTCAAATCCTCTCGCCTCCGCCGACCGCAGTCGCGCCGACCGCGGTGACAACTGAACAGCACGACAACTGAATAACCACGCGCCCGTAGCTCAACGGATAGAGCATCTGACTACGGATCAGAAGGTTTGGGGTTCGAATCCCTACGGGCGCACTCTCAATACCCCGCCACCAGCGACAACGGTGGCGGGGTATTTGTTTTCGGCATCACCGTCGGATGTCGGCCTGGTCACCGTTTCGCCGCCTTTGGCCGCCTTTGGGTGGAAACGGTCGTGAATGGTGTGCACTGAAGTTGCTCAAGTTCTGCCAGTGACGTGTGTGCTCACCCAACGACCTCGAGAGGCTGTCATGATTCCTGCTCCGTTCACCAAATACGCGGCCGAATTGTTCGGCACATTCTGGCTTGTCCTCGGAGGTTGCGGAACCGCGGTCTTCGCTGCCAAGCAAGTCGCCGAGGGAGACGACAAGGGGACGCTCATCCAGGTGGGCGTCGGCTATCTGGGCGTCGCGCTGGCGTTCGGACTGACCGTGGTCACCATGGCCTACGCGCTCGCCCACATCTCCGGGGCGCACTTCAATCCGGCGATCTCGCTCGGCGCTGCGGTGAGCGGGCGACTCGAATGGAAGGATCTTCCGGGCTACTGGATCGCCCAGGTCGCCGGTGGTCTGCTCGCCGGTCTCGCGATCTATGGGATAGCGCAGGGCAAACCCGGCTGGACGGCCACCGGCAACATGGCCGCCAACGGATACGGCGACCACAGTCCGGGCCACTACACCCTCGCCGCGGTCCTGATCGCCGAGATCCTACTGACCGCTTTCTTCCTCATCGTCGTCCTCGGCGCGACCGACGGCCGGGCCCCGAAGGGATTCGGGCCGTTGGCAATCGGCTTCACCCTCACACTCATCCACCTGGTATCCATCCCGATCTCCAACACCTCGGTGAACCCGGCACGCTCGACGGCGGTGGCGTTCTTCAACGGCGACGGCGCGCCCGGCCAGCTGTGGGCGTTCTGGGTCGCCCCACTCATCGGCGGTATCGTCGGCGGCCTGATCTATCCACTGCTGTTCGAGGACGGCAAGTTCAAGTACGGTTCGTCGGCGCGCGAGGAGACACCGGTCGCCTGACCGCGTCGGCGGCGGCGAACGCAGGCATTTGACGGAACTCCGCAACCGGCGAAATCGGACAGCCGCTGCGAGAATCACTGCCCATGGAACTGTTGATCCTGGTGCTCGTGGGTGCCGTCATCATCACCGCGATCGCCGACCGGCGTGGTATGCAACCCGCGTTGATCATCGTGGTGGTGGCGCTGGCGGTCTCGTTCGTCCCGGGCATGCCGCACGTGGAACTCGAATCCGAGATCCTGCTGACCGTCGTGCTGCCACCGCTGCTGTACTCCGCAGCGCTGGGCTTCTCGGTACCGAGCTTCGTGCGCAACATCAAGCCGATCCTGGGGCTCGGGGTGGCGATGGTGGTCATCACCGCTTTCGCCGTCGGGTGGATCGCGTCGTTGCTGATCCCCGAGTTCACCTTCGCGTTGGCGTTGCTGCTCGGCGCGATCGTCGCACCGCCCGACGCGGTCACCGCCGTGGCGATCGGACGCAAGCTCGGACTGCCGAAGCGGCTGATGGCCATTCTCACCGGCGAGAGTCTGGTCAACGACGCCGCGGCGCTGTCGCTGTTCGCGATCGCGATCTCCCAGATCGCCTCCACCCACGCGTTCATCGACAATCCGTTGGCGCTGTTCGGCTACAACGCAATTCTCGGTCCCATCGTCGGCGCCGTCCTCGGCTACCTCACCCTCTGGATTCGACGCCACCTGCGCAACCCCGCACTGGAAACGGTGCAGGGCTTCGTGGTTCCGTTCGCGGCGTTCCTCGCCGCCGAACACCTCCACGCCTCCGGGGTGCTCGCGGTGGTGATCGCCGGCTTCGTGGTCGGGTCGGGGTCGGTGCACGCCGGCTACCAGACGAGGCTGCAGGAACGCTATGTCTGGAACTCGGTCGACGTGCTGCTCGAGGCATTTGTGTTCGCCTACATCGGGTTACAGATGAGGTTCATCATCGAGGACCTCCGCGAGGCGCGAGAATCGTTGCTGCAGATCACCATTGCCTCACTCCTCGTGTTGGCCGTGGTGCTCCTGATCCGGCCGGTCTGCGTGTTCGCGATGTTCGGTCGCGGAGTCGTCAGCCGTCACCTCGACGCCACGGTCGCCGTGGAGATCCCGCCCACCCCGCGTCGCGGTGCCGCCGGACGCCGCGACCCCGACCAGTCACCGGCGTGGCGGCGGCGCCTGCGCGAACGCATCGACAACCGGCCACTGACCTGGCAGGAGTCGACGGTGGTCGCCTGGACGGGTATGCGTGGCGTGGTCACCCTGGCGGCCGCTTCCGGCATCCCGCTGACCGTCGCCGACGGCAGCGAGTTCCCCGAACGTTCGGCCATCCAGGCGATCGCGTTCGTCGTGGCCGTCGGGACGATCCTCATCCAGGGCCCGACCCTGCCCTGGCTGATCAACCGGCTGCAGCTGCGCAACGAGGACGAGGAACGCTACGACCACGAGCAGACCGCACGCGCCGAGGCCATCGTGCACGGCGCGGCCGATGAGGTCATCGCGGGCTTCGTCAACAACCCACCCACCAATCTCGACGAGGTGACCGTCGACTACATCAAGGAGACCGTCGCACGACAGTCCCGGGATGCCGAGGAGATGCCCGACCCCGACGCGCACACCGCCCGCACCGATGCCTTCGCCGCGCTGTACCGCAACGTGCTCTCGGCACAGCGTGACGCTCTCGTCGCCGGCCGAGAGAACGGCCACCTCGAGGACGAGGCGGTCCGCGCCATGCTCGAACGCCTGGACCTGCAGGAAGCCGGACTCACGGCCCGACTGGAAAGCCGCCTCTGAGACGCCGTCAGTAAGGTCGAAGGTGCACGTGTTGGATACGGGTGCGCCGGCTCGGCGACCCGGAAGTGATCGGGAGTGGCGACATGGGACAGCCCACCGGGCAACGGCCCGACGGCGCCGACGATTACCGCACCCCGCTGCTGCCGGGCAACTACCCGCCGCTCGGCTACTCCGACCGTGGACTCCCGCGCTACACCGCGGCCGACCTCGCCGCAGGCGGGACACCGCAGTCCGCCCCCCGCCATGACGTCGCGCCGGTTCCGTTGTCGGACGGCCCGGACGGGGTCGAGATGGGGACGGCCGGCACCGATGCCGAGCCGCCGCACCATCCACGCCGCTCCGGGGAAGAACGCGGTGTCGGCGCCACCGTCGTCATCTTCGCCGTCGTCGGCCTGGTGATCGTGGGACTCGTCGTCTTCGGGGTCCGCTCGCTGCACCAACAACAGAACCCGACCATCACCCTGCCGACCGCCGACCCCACCGGCACCTATTCACTACCGGCGTTGCCCACCCGGCCCGGCGCGCCCTCGCAGCCCGGTGGGGACCAGCCCGGCGGTGGGCCCGGTGGTGGTTCGGGTACGACGCCGGGCGCACAGGTCACCTACACCGTCACCATCAACGGCGTCGGGACCATCCTGTACGTCGACGACGTCGGCGTCCGGACCGACTTCACCCCGCCACCGAACTGGACGGTCACCTTCGCCGCAAGCCGCAATCCGCTGCGCCTGTTGGTCGTCGCCGGCGACGGATCCTCGGCGCACTGCACCATCACCGTCGCCGGCCGGCCGGTCGCCGACGACAGCGTCGAGGCCTCCTCGACACGGCGAACGGCCACCTGCATCGCCTGACCCACGGGTCAGTTCGGGGTCCTCGGCGTGTGTCGGCGGCCCGAGGTCGCTACCGTATGTGTGTGAGTTCCCCGCAAGCAGCCCCGCAGGCGTCGGCGAGCGACGCCACCGAGTTCAAGACCATGATCACCTGGCGCGGTGTCGACACCGACCGCCTCGAACAGGTCCGCCTCAACGTCCAAGGCGCTCGGGTCAAGGCGTACGGCCGCATCATCGCCGCGGCGACCGCCGACCACGACGCGTTCTCCGCGTCATATGAGCTGGTCACCAACGATGCCGGCGTCACCAAGCGGCTGTCGATCCACCTCGTGCAGGCCGGCGGTGAGACGCAGCTCGGAATGGCTCGCGACGAGGAGAACACCTGGCTCGTGCAGACCGGGGGCGAGACCGTCCGCAAGGACTTCGGTGGCGCGGAGGACGTCGACCTCGCTCTGTCGCCGATGTTCAACGCCCTGCCCATCCGCCGACTGCACCTCGTCGCGGCCGACGCATCCGGCACCGTCGAGGTCCCCGTCGTCTACGTCTACCTGCCGACGGCGGTCGTCGAACCGGCCACCCTGCGCTACACGCCCGGCCCGGACGGGATCGGCGTGTCCTCGCCGGTCGCCACCTCGACATTGACCGTCGACGACAACGGCTTCGTCATCGACTACCAGGGACTGGCCAGCCGCGTCTGACCGGGGCGATCAGCCCAGCCATACACTCCCGCGGTGCGCCTGGCGGCGCATCTCCGCTTGCCAGCCCGCGACGCCCGGCTCGACGTCGGTGATCGCCACCCGCGGCGCATTCGCCATCGCCTCGTAGGCGTGCCGGGCGCGGTAGCCGGCGTCGATCAGTACCTCGGTGGTGCCGTGATCGCGGAGTTCGTCGCGTGCCGCGGTCAGCCGATCGATCACCTCGCTGAGC
>NZ_MVPX01000400.1:0-25128 GCF_002043085.1 Gordonia sp. i37
CACTACCCCGAATCCGCACGCACGGCTGGTCCGTTGATCCCGCAGATCTCCGACCGCGCGCAAGCCCCGCCGGCGGATCCGACCGGACACGGTGGTCACACCGTGCCACCCCCTGGGGCATTGACCTATGCACCCAGCGCCGCCCTGCGCGCTGAGGTGCTGGCCAACGACGCCTGGTGCCGATACCCGTACTGCGGGATGCCGTCACACCTGTGCGACCTTGACCACTGGCGGCCGTTCAACCATGCCGACCCCGAGACCGGGGGCTGGACGGTGCTCGGTGATCTGATCCCGCTGTGTCGGGCCGATCACCAACGCAAACACCTCGCCGAGTGGGTGCCGACGCTCTACACCGATCGGCGGGTGGAGTGGCGGAACCGACGGACGGGGCAGGTGATTGTCACCTACCCAGGGTGACAGGTCTTCGCGATGGGGTGGAACCAGCTGTGGCTCAACGGGTCTCGAGGCTCGGCGCACGCGCTCACACCTCGACCAACAGGGAAAGGGCGCCTCGACCATCGGAGGAAGGGTTCTCGACCATCAGAAAAAGCGCACCCGAAGATGAGAGATGGGCTGCCCCACCGCAGTGGGACAGCCCATCTCTTGGGTGAAATCAGCCGAGCACCAACGACTCTCCGTCGGCGCTGACGTTGACCGGAACGATGTCACCGTCGCGGATGTCACCGGCCAGCAGGGCTCGGGCGAGCTGGTCGCCGATGGCCTGCTGCACCAGACGCCGCAGCGGCCGGGCACCGTATAGCGGGTCGAATCCGCGCTCGGCCAGCCATTCCTTGGCCTTCGGCGTGACCTGCAGTTCCAGTCGACGCTGCGCCAGCCGCTTCTGCAGTTGTCCCAGTTGGATGTCGACGATGGACACCAGTTCCTCGGGGCTGAGCGCATCGAAGATCACCACGTCATCGAGACGATTGATGAACTCCGGCTTGAATGCCGCCCGCACCGCCGCCATCACGTGATCGGCGTCGCCGCCGGACCCCAGGTTGGAGGTCAGGATCAGGATGGTGTTGCGGAAGTCGACTGTGCGGCCCTGGCCGTCGGTCAGGCGTCCTTCGTCGAGGACCTGCAGCAGGATGTCGAAGACGTCCGGGTGCGCCTTTTCGACCTCGTCGAAGAGCACCACCGTGTACGGCCGACGACGCACCGCCTCGGTCAGCTGACCTCCCTGCTCGTACCCGACGTAGCCCGGAGGGGCACCGACAAGTCGTGCCACGGCGTGCTTTTCGCCGTACTCACTCATATCGATGCGCACCATCGCGCGCTCGTCGTCGAACATGAACTCCGCCAACGCCTTGGCCAGCTCGGTCTTGCCGACGCCGGTCGGTCCGAGGAAGAGGAACGATCCGAGCGGCCGGTTGGGGTCGGCAACCCCGGCACGTGCACGACGCACCGCATCCGAGACCGCCACCACGGCGGCCTGCTGCCCGACGACCCGGCGCCCGAGCTCTTGTTCCATGCGAAGCAGTTTGGCGGTCTCCCCCTCGAGCATCTTGCCCGCGGGGATACCCGTCCACGCCGACACGACCTGCGCGACGTCGTCGGGGCCGACCTCCTCCTGCAGCATCACGTCCTGGTCGGGATCGGTGCCGGTCTTCTCGATCGCGGCCTCGAGTTCCTTCTCCAGGCCCGGTATTCGGCCGTACCGGAGCTCGGCGGCCCGTCCCAGATCACCATCACGCTCGGCGCGGTCGGCTTCTCCACGAAGGTTTTCCAGCTGTTCCTTGACGTCGCGGACGGCGTCGATGGCGGTCTTCTCCGACTGCCAGCGCGCCGAGAGCTCGTTGAGCTTCTCGCGCTGATCGGCCAGTTCCTGACGCAACTTCTCCAGCCGGTCCTTGCTCGCCTCGTCGTGCTCCTTCTCCAGCGCGACCTCTTCGACCTCGAGGCGTCGGACGACACGCTCGACCTCGTCGATCTCGACGGGGCGCGAGTCGATCTCCATCCGCAACCGCGAGGCGGCCTCGTCGACGAGGTCGATCGCCTTGTCGGGGAGGAATCGCGAGGTGATGTAGCGGTCGGAAAGCGTTGCCGCAGCGACCAATGCGGAGTCGGTGATGCGCACGCCGTGGTGCACCTCGTAGCGCTCCTTGAGGCCGCGAAGAATTCCGATGGCGTCCTCGACGCTCGGCTCCCCGACGTAGACCTGCTGGAAGCGGCGCTCGAGCGCAGCGTCCTTCTCGATGTACTTGCGGTACTCCTCGAGCGTGGTCGCGCCGACCAGTCGCAGCTCACCACGGGCCAGCATCGGCTTGATCATGTTGCCCGCATCCATCGCGGATTCGCCGGTGGCACCGGCGCCGACGATGGTGTGCAGCTCATCGATGAAGGTGATGACCTGACCGGCCGAACCCTTGATCTCGTCGAGCACGGCCTTGAGCCGCTCCTCGAATTCGCCGCGGTACTTCGCGCCGGCGACCATCGAACCGAGGTCCAGCGAGATGACGGTCTTGTTGCGCAACGACTCCGGCACATCGCCCTCGACGATGCGCTGGGCGAGCCCCTCGACGATGGCGGTCTTGCCGACGCCGGGCTCACCGATGAGGACCGGGTTGTTCTTGGTCCGACGGGAGAGCACCTGCACGACGCGACGGATCTCGGTGTCGCGGCCGATGACCGGGTCGAGTTTGCCCTCTCGGGCGGCCTTGGTCAGGTCGGTCGAGTACTTTTCCAGCGCCTGATAGGTCGACTCCGGATCCTCGGAGGTCACGCGGGCGTTGCCGCGCACGGCGACGAAGGCCTCACGCAATGCCTGCGGTGTCGCACCGGCATTGTGCAGCAGTTTGGCGACCTCGGAGTCGCCGGTCGCGAGGCCGACGACGAGGTGTTCGGTCGAGACATACTCATCGTTCAATTCGGTCGCGAGCTGCTGGGCGGCACTGACCGCGGCGATCGACTCGCGCGACAGTTGCGGCTGAGCGCTGGCGCTGGCCACCGTCGGCGCGCGATCGACCATGCCCTGGGCCTGCGTACGAACAGTCGACGGATCGACCCCCACCGCCTTGAGCAGCGGCGAGGCAATGCCGTCGGACTGGTCGAGCAGAGCGACCAGGATATGGGCGGGACGCACGTCGGGGTTACCAGCAGCGGCCGCCGCCTGCACCGCAGCACTCAACGCCTGCTGTGTCTTGGTGGTCGGGGTGAAGCTGTCCACTTCGGGTGCACCTTTCTCTACGTTCTTAAGTCGGTACGGCTCAAGTATGGCCGTTCGACTCCTACAACGCGAGCAAGGTTGAGTGCATTCCGCTCAACTTATGCAGTTTGGTGATATGGGTCACACTCGGCAAGTGCCGCGCGCGGTCAAAGTCTGGACTGGAAGGCGCCTTTTCTGGATTCCTGGACTGGATCGCCACACCAACCACAACCGTCACAATTTCTGGACTGAACTCATCACATCACCGGCAACCAGCGGCGTCATTTGAGTGAACCGCGAGACGCATCCCGCCCGTCGGGCGTCCTCGACGAGCGGGCGGTCATGCGGTTGCCGTGCATGAGTCGCACAGTGTGGCGATCCACGCGTTCAGATGACGGGCGTCGACGGTTGAATCTTGGGTTCCGCACCATTCGCAGGTGCGGTAGGACAGATCTTCGGCTATCTCGACGAGGTCGTTGAGCCGATCCTCTAGCTCGCCGTCCTCCCAATTGCTGGACTCGATGTAGTAACGCAGACCGCCGTATTTCTGTTTGACCTGCCAGACCTTGTATTCCGGATCGATCGTGGCCAGTCGGGTATCGAGGTCAACGATGATCGGATACCAGCCACGCGACACCCTCACCGCGCGCCCCCAACCATCAGGGATACGGCGGAGAATAGCCATGATGCCGTCCGTGTACTCGCCGGCGTCGGTGGGCATGAACGTAGTGTTCAACAAATCAGCAACGACGTCTCGCTTCTCCTCCATCGACTTCTCCTGCCGTTTTCGGAACGATACGCGTCTTCGAAAGACGCGGAAATACTCTGCTGCCCAACAGTATTCGACTTATCTCTACCGACTGGCCGCTGCCGAGCCCGCTCTCGGTTCACAGGCGGTCGCAGCACCGCAGCAGGTGATCGTAGAGGCTTTGGCGCGCGGCCATGTGAGTTGTCCGCGCAGTTCACACTATTCGGCTGGCGTCCGAACGGGCTGTCTCGCTCTGACTACGAAGTGCACGGAAGAGCGTCTCATACTCGCGGTAGGTGATACGCCGGGTGACGAAGGCATGTTCGATGTCGTCCCAATTACCGCGCACGTAAGCGTCACTCGCAGCATCGTTCACGTTGGGATTGAAGCCCTCGGTGTAGTCGATGGCCAAGAGCTGCGTCATCATTTGCCGTGCCGTGACAACTCCTGCATCGCGGCCGTCGATGATCTCGAGCAAGCCCGGCTGTCGCATCATCCTCGCCTCCAATGCAGTCAGCATACCCATGCTCGTAAACGACCGTCGAGCTCTTCAGGCACCTCGTCGTCTCGTCTACCGGTTCGAGGCCCGTGAGCGGTGACACGTCGTGCTGAAAGCCTCGAATGTCGAAGTGGTGCCGAACATCGTGGGCTCCCGTGATGTCGACGGTCGATCCCGTCGCGTGCGGTGCACGGTCCGAGGCGGGAACACGATAGTCTCGACGACATCGCGGGGTGTGGGACGGAGTCGCGATTCGGTAGTCGCCGTTGATGTTTGCCGCCTGTCGCCGCACGAGTCGGTCGCGCTATTCGAGTGGCGACCGACCAGACTCTGGACCGATGCTCCGTGCCGGGCCAGCACGCGGGTGCCCGGCGGGCGTTTGAGTTCGGTGATCATCTCCGGTTCTTGCAGAGCCTGCTGGAGGAAACGGGTTGCCGTGTCTTTGTCTTGGCGAGGCTGTCCGTTATCTGCTGGCTTACACCACGGGGGCTGGATCGGGAGCCAGGTGCCCCAGACAGACACAGCCGAGGTCGATCGGGCCGTCCTGGTACGGCTCGTTGTCGAGGAGGCGTCCGGTGGTCCCGACAATGCACGAGCTGAGCCCGATGTCGGTGGCCGCAAGGTGCAGAAGCATCAGCAGCGCACCTGCCTCACGCCACAGCAGCGAGTCGCCGAGTGGGTATCTGCTCAGCGTGAGGGCTGGATCGGCCACTACGAACACCGCTGCGGGCGGGTTACCAGCGCGTGTCGCGTCCGCGATGTCAGCGAGCGCGGACGTAGCGCGCTCGTCGGTGATCGTGCCGCGCCGGAGCACGGCTGCGTGCGCGTCCAGCACCCATAGGCCGGGCGGGATACCGCGGACGTCACGTGCGAGGAGAGCGAGCTCGAATGGATGTCTGCCACCAGCGGACGGGGCTGCTCGACTGCCGATTGCCATGCCGGTGCTGTCGGTCGCTGTCGCTCGGCTCAGTCCCGCACGTGCGATGACGAGTCCTATCTCTTCTGCGGACGGTGGGGTCAGTCGGCGGGAGCTCACTCGATCAGCGACGACCTCGGCGAACGGACGGCTGGGTCCGACGTCGCTGACCTGGATGAAGTCGGCGGCAGCGTCGGTCGGGGCAACGAGGGAACGGCGAACGGATGGGGCGCGGCTACCGCCTACCGGGCCGGGCCTGACATGTCGGGCCTGCTCGAATGAGCTCGCCGGATGGTACTGATCTAGGGGGTTCACGAGCGCTCGTCCCGCTGATCGAGGATCTGCAGGTCGGCCAGCACCCGATGGCGCTTCCAGCAGCCCGGGCATGCACCGCAGGGGGTATCGCTGCGGTGGCAGGAGGTCGTCCAGCCGAGTTGGCTAGGCCCGAGGCCACTTCGACGGAGTAAATCTGTGGTTGAGCACCCGATCGCGGGAGTGTGTACTTTCACTGCTCCCTCCTGAACCGCCATTACCGTGTTCAGCGCGTCGTAGAACGCCTGCGTGCCATCGGCGTGGCGTTCCCCGTCGCCGGCGACAGTGCCGATGTAGACGTCGTGCAAGCCATGGTTGAGGGCGACAGCGGCGGCAGCGGTGACCAGAAGTTGGTTGCGGAACGGCCACCATTCTGGGCTGGCGGCATCAGGTGGCGCGGGGCCGTCGTCAAGGAGAAGCCCACTGCCGATCGCCGCAAGGTCCAATGTGATTGTGGCGCAGTCGAGGTCAAGTTCCCGGCAGACCGCGGCCGCCGCGCGTGTCTCTGCCGCGGCCGGACGCTGTCCGTAGGCTATGGCCAGGCATAAGGTGGGCCGCAAGATCGCGGCGAGCGCAGTACTATCGAGGCCGCCGGACAGCAGCAGAACACCGGATGTCCCCGGGGGTGTGGTGTCTGCCGCAACGGTCATTCAGACCGACCCCGGATCCGCTCGGGAACAAGCGCAGCGCCTTGGGCGGCCCATGCTGCGCGGTAGAGCGCACTCGACAGGTCTTGATGCAGCTCAACGCCACTTCCGACGAGCATCTTGGTGCCGTCGTTGTCAATGTCAGTGACGAGCCCGACTACCGGAAGCTCGTGTCGACGTGCCCAGCCGACTTCGAAGATCGTGCCGGGGTCCCAGCCGTCGACAACGGCCAACACGGCGTTGGAGTCGCGTAATCCGTCGAGGTCGGGTCCGGCTACCTCGTCGCCTCCCGGCCCCACGTCGTGGAACGGGCTGAACACTGTGATTCCCATCCCTGACAGCGCATTCCGACAGGTTTCGACTAGCCACCGCTCGGCCAGCGAGAAGAACGGTGAGGCCAGGTACACGTCGAACTGCCCGTCCGCTGCTGGCAATTCGGACGCAATTGCCGGGTGGATTGTGCTCGGGTCAGTTCCGCCGAGGATTTTCGGGGGCACCGCGAATACTCTTGTAGCGCACCACCATGCAGCGCTGGCACTACCCACCGCGGCGGCTTCGGCCAGTGTCGCGCCGCCTTCCCAGGCGTGGGTGAACCCGGCAGCGAACACGTCACCGCTACCGATCGGCCACACCGACCTGGTCGGGTACGCACCGGCGCGGACGATCCGGTCGGAGGCGCGGTCGACAACCAGGCAGCCGCGGGCACTGTCTTTGACGATCACCCCGACTGCATCTGTCTGCGCGGCGACGCGGGCCGCAGCGACCTGCAGGTCGTGTTCGCCCTCTGCCAGAGCGCGGATCTCGCGTGCGTTGCCGACCACCACCAGCCGGTCTGCCTGGATGTCGGCAAGGGCTGCGGCTTCGAGTCCCCGTGGTTGCTGGGGGTCGAACACTAAACGATCGGCACGTATCGAGCGGGACCCGGTCTCGACCATCCCGAACACTAGTACCGTCTCGTCGTCCGCCGTCAGCGGTGTGTTCAGGATTGCTGACGGGCCGTCGATCACCGGTGACGACATCGGTGTCGTGTACCGGAATCCGACGCGCTGATCGCGACCGACGTTTCGCGCGCTCACGCCGAGGGTGGCGTAGGCGCTGTCCGCGTCCGTTGTGTGCGCCTCGTCGACCGCGGTTACCAGCTCACATCGACCAGCGGGCATCGCTGCCGCCGCGCGCAGGCCGCTGCCAGCGAACTGCTCGCTGTCTGGAATGAGCACGCTCTCGTGATAGCTACCACCGACGACGATCACGGCGCTCCCCGGATTACCGCCAACACACCTGCGTCGGTGATCGACACAATCTGCGCCCGGAAGCGCAGGCCCTCGTCCAGACATGCGGCCAGCGCCTCATCCCAATCGAATTGGCCGACGGTCGCCCCGCCGGCGACAGCGACGCGATGCTCGGCGGCAATTCCGGTGGCCGCCTCCACCGTCAGGAGATCGCCTGTGGCGACCGAGCATCCCGGCTCCAGCCGTATCTTGACCAGACGCCGCAACGTCGTGCAGTCCCGCGCCTGCACGTTCAGCTCGATGGCACCGCCAGCGATAGCACGAACAACCGCTACGTACTCGACCCCGCGGCGCAAGCAACTGAGGAGGGCCATCGTCGGCAATATGCCGCCGGCATCGCGATCGAGCTCGTCGGTGATCACCACGACTTCAGGCGGACCCGCGCGTAACAGAACATGACAGACGTCATCGATATGCAGGTCCTTGACAACGTCAGGCACCGGCGCCTGAAGCGTCCGAACAAGTTGCAACGAATGGCAGTCGACCCCGTCACCGCCGGCCCCGGCACCGTACCCGGATGCGCTACTTACTGGTGCATCTGAACCGCTCATCGTCCTCCTTCGGGTCGTGATTTACGAACGATAACGTGGGGCGCCTCTGCGGGTTCGCACTTCTTGCGCGCCCGCGGCCCAGATCATCGCATCGAGGTCGGCGGCATGCACCCCCCCACGGCTGGCCCACGCCAGGAAGAACGCCTCCATTCGGCGATAGTCCCTGTCGATCTGCCAGCGTGGGTCGAACACACCAGCGCGTACGGCAGCACGATGGATGTGTACATCGATGATCGCCACATCATCACTGGACAGGTGATTTCTCACGATCCACCCGGCAGTCTTCGGGCCGATGCCGGGCAGCACCAGCAGCCAGTCGCGCAATGCACGCGCCTCGGTCGGCAGGGCGTCCACCTCGCTGATTCTCGACAGAGCGCCGGCGAGGTATCTCGCGCGTTGACGCGGAAACCGGTATCGCACCTGCCGGTCGCCGACATGAAGAGGGGCCGACAGCACGGCCGCTACCTCCGCCGCGCTCGGCGTGCCGGCGAGCAGTCCGGCGTCGCGCACCGCATGGAAGCCCGCGAGACCAACTTCGAACGGCATGCCGTAACCGCCTAGTAGGCAAGCGGCCACCTCCTCAACAAAGTCGCGCCCCAGTCGGTGCCGTCCCGGCTGTGATCGTGGACGCGCGGCCGCAGCGTCCGCAGTCACCGCCACCCAGTAGTGCGCCGTGCCGACCTGCCAAACGTGCCCCCAATGCACATTTCTAGACTCAAATCCCAAGGGGCTCAATGATATCGAGGGACCTGCATCACTCAAGTGCATCGCAGAGGTGCCCGCGGCCAGCGTCATCGTCGACTCTCTTCGCTGGCGGGTCCGCCCGCGCGCGAATTTAGATCGTCAAGACTCAAGCCCAGCGCAGCGGCCAATCGCGCAACGGTGAGGAATGACGGCAGCGGCACGCGCCCGCACTCGATGCTGCGCACGGCGTCGATCGAAACCTTCGACTGCGCAGCGAGCTGGGGCGCTGATTGCTGACGCGCTGACCGCGTCTCGGCGATGAGTCGGCCCAGCGTTTTGCCATGCGCCCGATCTTCGGGCGGAACCGGACTCCGAGCCATGCTGATTATAATACATGTATTCTAATCAACGGGTCGATCGACGTCGGCGGTAGTCGCCTCCGGTACGGTCGCCTACCAGGGGTTCGTGCCCCGAAGGCCAGTACGTCCGGTTGGAGGGGAAGCGGATGCCCTACCAGGTGAAGGAAATCTTTTACACGCTGCAGGGAGAAGGGCAGAACACCGGCAGGCCGGCCGTGTTCTGCCGGTTCAGCGACTGCAATCTGTGGAACGGCCGAGAGCATGGCCGGAAGGACGCAATATGCCGCTTCTGCGACACCGACTTCGTCGGGACCGACGGCGACGGCGGAGGGGTCTTCGCGAGCGCGGACATACTCGTCGACGCCGTTGCAGCGACTTGGCAGGGAGCGTCGCACCCACGAGCCGCCCGCTTTGTCGTCTGCACCGGTGGTGAACCTCTGCTACAACTTGACGCGCCGCTAGTGGAGGGGCTGCATGCGGCCGGTTTTGAAGTCGCCGTCGAGACAAACGGCACCAGATCGACTGTGCCTGGCCTAGATTGGGTATGCGTCAGCCCCAAAGGCGGCACCGATCTCGCGATCACAAGCGGGAATGAACTGAAACTCGTTTTTCCGCAAGACGGCGTCGACCCTGCACGGTTCGAGAGCCTGGGATTCGACCGGCTCTGGCTACAGCCAATGGATGGTCCCGACGTCGAGCAGAATACGGCTCTTGCTGTGCGCTACTGTCTCGAGAATCCCCAGTGGCGGTTGAGCATCCAGACGCACAAGCACATAGGCATCCGTTGATGGAGATCTTCCGAGAGTTCGAATTCGAAGCAGCACACTATCTTCCGCACGTACCCCACGGCCACAAGTGCCGCAATCTGCATGGACATTCCTATCACGTCCGGATCGACGTGCGTGGACCGATCGACCCCGAACATGGCTGGGTCCTCGACTACGCCGACATCGATCACGCATTCGCTGGGCTGCATCGGCAACTCGATCATCACTGCCTCAACGATATCGAGGGCCTCGACAATCCGACGAGTGAGATGCTCGCGATCTGGATCTGGGACCGGTTGCCCGCCGACCTGCCCAGGACATGCGTCACCGTGTGGGAATCCAAGCGCGGTGGCTGCGTGTATCGAGGACACGCTACGGAAGGCGCTTGAGTAGGCAAGCTGACAGCCGCGTGGGCGGCGGCGCCATGGTGATCTGGATGGGCGGCGTAGCCGTAGGGCCGACCATCAGCTGCTCGTGGACCTGACGTTCAGGTAGGCGCGTTGGTGCGACCACCGTCGTTGACTGCAGCCCTAGACTGAGTGTGGCATTAATGCAGTCGGCGGCGGTTTCTCCAACGATCGTAGCGAGGATTTTACGATCCAGAAGTAGACAGTCACTTCGGGAACTTTGCTCGACACGTGTTGTGGTGAGCGTGCGGCGATACAATCAGCGTCCATGGGGTGCAGCCTCTTTCGTTGCGAGAGGATCGGTGGGCCGAGCCCAGATCGGGAGTCGGTTGGGGAACTGCCGTTGTGCTTGGCGGAGACCATCATGTACCAATCGGGGAGCGGTGAGCGCTGCAGCGGTGGCCACGGCCACCGCCGCGACAACGTCGCTTAACCAATGCACGCCCAGATAGAGCCGCGTGAGTGCGGCGAGAACGGTGATCGCCATGGAAAGTGTGACGGCGAGTCGCCGAACCGTTTGCGACGCAGTGGCTGTGACGACCAGAGCGGTCGTCAGCGCCAATCCGGCTGTGCCGGTGACATGTCCGGACGGATATGAGTACGTCATCTCGGTGATGCCGGGGTGGTAGTACATGGGTGGGCGGGGGCGGGCGACAACCAGTTTGATCAATTCAGTGATCATCGCTGCTCCGACGACCCCTGTAACAACTGCCAGCGCACGTTCGACCGACCGGTCACGCACGATCAGTATCGCGGCCACCACAACTGACCACAGACTTACCAGCAGCGGGCCAAACAGATACGACACCGTCGACACCGCCTCCAGGGGTGCGACGCGGTGTCCCGCGATCCAGTTCATCACCGCACCGTCGATCCAGAAGGGCCCACCGTCGTAGGCCAGGCCCACCCCAAAGATGCACACTGTAGCGATGAGCAACGGGGGTAGTTGTGCTCGCCACCAGGAGATTCCCATGTCGATCATGCTGGCCCGCAGATGCTTAGGGGACACTGAGCTGCGCTTAGTGGTGCGCCCGGCGCGGAGTTATGGTCCGTCCATAGACTGTATTTTTCGCGTTAATATTGATCGACTTCCCCGAATAGCTTAATTGACCCTTTCATATAGCCCGTTCTTGAGCTGTCATGACTGAGAATCAACGGTAATCACTCGTGGAACCACTAAACGGACAATATCATTCTCGGGCGGCTCGGATATGACGCAGTCGAACTTGACGGCAATCGCTGTGAGCTTCTGACCTTTTCCGAACACCTCGGTCAGCGGATCGCCCGCACGACTTGGCCCGCAGAGTCGGGAGCCGGTGACGATACGGAGCCCGACTTCGTTGATGCGCAAGCTGAACCGAGCAGTGCCGTCCTACCGAGACCGGCCCCACCGTAAATGAACTGCCGGTTCACCGGTCACCATCAGTGCGCAGGACCGGTCGGTTGGGGTCGTCCCGACGCGTTCTCCAGAGGACCAGAACGAGAATCGCGGCAAGAGCGACTGAGCCCAGAGCAACCACCCCGTCTCCCCAACCGATCCCGATCGGGGAAGGCTTGCCGAGCCAATCGGCGATCGATGCACCCAAGGGCCTGGTGAGGATATACGCTGCCCAGAATGCAACGATACTGTTGAGGCGCAGGAACTTCCACGCAACTCCGGGTACCACGATGAGCGCCGCGTACAGCACGATCGAACCCCCGAATCCCAGACCGAGGAAGAACGCACTCCAGTCCCCCAGCGCCGTGCCCAGGGCAAACGTCAGAAGAACCGTCCCCCAATAGAAGAGCTCGCGTCGGCGCGTGGTGATGTCATGAATGCTGAGAGTCCCTTCGCTGCGATACCACAGCACCATCCACACACCCAGAACGACGGCATAGAAAAGGCTCGTCACCGTGGTGGAAACACCGACCGCGTGCAGCCCATCGGCGCCAACCGTACCGAATATCGCGATCGCTGCGACCGCACTCCAGTACGTGGGGGCGTGGTAGCGACGGGCACGTAGCTGCCTCACCATGGCCACCGCCACCGCGATGACACCGACCAGCACAGGCAATGCGATGCTGAACTTTGCCAGAAAATCCGACATCGCCTCGCCCATACCGGTGGTGATCACCTTGACCACCCAGAACGAGACGCCGATGAGCGGAACCTTCAAACCCAAGGGCTCGTCGAGAAAGCCCGAAACGCCCGGATCAGTGCGGTCACGATATGCGGAACGACCGGTACCAGACGGTTCGGTCGACTCGAGTGCGGGATCGGTCATGATCATCCGTTCTGCTTCTCATCAGCGAAAGGGTGCGTGTCAACCCAGCATCCACCCCGATCCTCGGGGCAGCCTGCGACTCGGCTGTGCGCCGCACAACCTCATTGCACCCAAAAGTACGGTTGGCCAACTTGTTCCGGCAACCAGACTTACGCCAATCGGACTCAGCGCGGCTTAATGTTGCGACACAGGCACGATGCACCGCAGCGGAAGGGTGAATCCCACCGAAGCGCCACCCATTGCCGAATCGTCGATGATGACTTCGCCGCCATGCGCGTGGATGATCTCGGCCGTGATGGCCAATCCCAGCCCTGCTTGCCCGGCGGTCCGGGAACGAGCGGGGTCCAAACGGACGAATCGATCGATGACTCTCGACTTGTCGGCATCCGCGATGCCGGGACCGTCGTCGGACACCAAGACCCGCACCGTATCTGTCGGGGATTCGGTAGTCATCTCGACGACCAACCTGCTTCTCGCATGACGCGCACCGTTGTCGATGATGTTGCGCAGTGCACGCCGAACCTTTTCGGAGTCCGCGTTGAGCTGTACAGGCACAACCGCCGCCTCGATGTCGAGGGCCGAGATGGCCTCCAGCCGGGCGACCTCCTCACTCAACAGATCGTCGAGGTCCACAGAGCTCACTCGGAGCTGGAGGCCGCGCTCATCCGAGCGCGCCAGAAGCAGAAGGTCGGCAACCATATGTTGCAGACGCTGCGCCTCGGGAAACAACACCGTCGACACGGTATCCGCATCGATCGGTTCCCTGGTGACGCGGCACAGGTCGAGCAGCCCGACCACGGTCGTCAATGGGCTGTTCAGTTCATGAGAGGCGTCGTTGACGAACCGCAATTGCTGCGTTCGGGCGGTCTCAATTCGATCGAGCATGGCATTCATGGTTGATGCGAGAGTCGCGATCTCGTCCCCGGTACCGGGGACGGGAACACGATGGGCGAGGTCACCTCCGGAGATCGCATCGACGCGCCGCCGGATGTCATCGACCGGCCGTAGCGCACGACCGACGAAGTGGTGGGTCAGCAGTGCCATACCGATCACCACGAGGGGGAACACGATGGCGCAGATCAGCGCCACGGCTCCGACTGCAGCATGAATGGGTCCCTCGGCGGCGCCGACCTCGATGGTGAGTTCCCCGTCGGGTGTGGCGACCTGCGTGGTCGCGAGCCGTAGATCATGTGCCTGCACGCGTGACACATCGCCGTCGTGACGCGACGGGTCCCGGGTCGTCGGGTTCGCGGCGGCCTGCGACAGAGTCGGGTTGCTGCTCAGCCGTACTCGGCCCGACGAGTCGATGACCGTTATGACGGCGATGTTGTCGCCGTTCGTCATCATCGAGCGATCGATCCCGGCGATCCCCTCGTCGGTCGCCGCCGCTGCGATCTGTTCGGCGCGGGCCGACGTGGCCGAATCGGCATCATCGACGAGGACGTGCCGGAATAGCACGATGATGAGAAGTCCCGCGACCGCGAGGGTCGCAGCGACCAACCCGGCGGCAACCACCGTCAGCCGCATCCGCACCGGACGGCATCGAGACCAGAGCTGCGCTACCAGCGCGTTGGCCGTCCAGACCACGTATCGTCCGCTGTCAGACCCGACAGTGTCGACCTCAGACCGCCGAAGACGCACGGCGCACCCGCCTCGCGCGAATGGCCTTGATGATCAACGGCGCCACAGAGGCCACCACGATCACCACGAAAATGGGCTCGATCAACTTTTGCACGACCGCGAACTGGCCCAGCCAGTATCCCAACATGGTGACGACGGTCGTCCAGGCGACCGCACCGATCACGTTGTAGGCCAGGTACGTTCGGTGGCGCATGCCAGCGGCTCCGGCGACGATCGGGGTGAGTGTTCGCACGACGGGCACGAACCGGGCGAGCACGACCGTCGCCGAACCTCGTCGCTGGAAGAACTCGCGCGCGTCGTCGACGTAACTCTGCTTCAGGATCCTGTTGCCGGGACCGAACCAACGGGTACCTACTGTCCGACCGATGGCGAAACCAACTTCGGCTCCGACAATTGCGGCCAGTGGCGCGAGCAGCAACACCTGCCATAGGGGCGCGAATGCATCGACCCCGTCCTTCCCGCCGGCGGCGATCACCATCCCGACCACGAACAGCAACGTGTCCCCCGGCAGAACCGGGAAGAGAATCCCTGACTCGACAGCGAGGACCAGGAGTAGCCCGACCAACGCCCACGAACCGAAGTAACCCAGTAGTGTGACCGGATCGAGGATTCCCGTCATCGATCAACCTCCCAATCAGTGTGTGGCGACGCTGTTCTCATTCGCCGAGCCAAATCTACGAGCGCGCGGCTTAAGGCGCGCTTAGTGTCTTCAGACACCGACATCGAAGGGGCCGTCTCGTGACTGACCGAACCGCGACGTTGATTCACCTCGGTCCGGCGCTCGTGGTGGGCGTGTTGGTACTGATCGCCATCGCCATCGCCGTCAACTGGACCACGAGTGCGGTCCTCGCTCGCGACACCGCCGTCGCATCGATTCGCGCCGTTGTCCAATTGGCCGCGCTGGCCGCGATCCTTGCCGTGGTCATCACCCGGTTGCCGGCGGCGTTGGCTTTCGTCGGGGTCATGGCCGTCGTTGCGTCCTGGACTTCGGCGAGTCGTGTCGTCACCCACCGTCCGTCCCCCCGCCAGGTGATGACGTGCCTTGTGCCCGTTGCCGTACCGACCATGCTCGTCGTGGCCTGCTTCGTCGCTGTGGGAGTGATTCCCGCAACCGGCATCGCGATCATCCCCACCACCGGAATCATGTTCGGCGGTGCGATGAATACCACGTCATTGGCAGGCCGCCGCGCTCACGACGAGTTGGTCAGTCGTCACGGGGAGGCGGACGCCGCACGGGCACTGGGCTTCCCCGAACGCGACGCCCGACTGGAGATCATTCGCACCGCGGCATCCTCGGCACTCATCCCCGGTCTGGACCAAACCCGATCCGTCGGACTGGTGACCATTCCCGGCGCCTTCGTCGGGATGGTTCTCGGCGGCGCGTCGACGACAACGGCGGCGATCATGCAGTTGTTCGTTCTCATCTCACTGCTTGCCGTCAGCTCAATTGCAATGGCAGAAACGGTGGAATTGATTGCCCGCGAACATTTATGAGTCTGACTGCGAACGTCTATGACCGCGTGAGCGCTGTGACAAAGCTCAGCGTGGTCGTCCGACATGTCGCCGAACGCCCACCCAGCCGACGAAATCGGGCAACCAATCTGCGTCCGAGAAATGTGGCAGGACCAAGGCCACTGTGACCAGGAGCACCACACAGATTGCACCGATCCAGAGGACCGTCTTGAGCAGCGCGCGCGCACTCACCTCCGTACCCGCGCCTCTCGCGCCACACCGTCGCGGACATCGTCCTCGATTCGGTCAACACGGGACATCGTCAGGTAGGCCACCAGTCCGACCATCACCATCAGGAACACGATGTTGACGAGAGTCGAATCAATGGCGAGTCCGCCGACATCGGCAGGTTGGGTCAACAGATCGCCGAGTGACGCGCCGAGCGGACGCGTGACGATATATGCGGCCCAAAAGGCCACCACTGCAGTGAGACCGAGAAACCGATGGCACAGATAGATGGCTGCGATGACCACGGCGAAGCAGACCAGTGACGTCCGATATCCGAGGCCCATGCGCTCGGCGATGAGGTCGCCGGCGGCGGTGCCGAGCGCGAAAGTCGTGAGGATCGTGGCCCAGTAGAACCCTTCGCGGCGGCGGGTACGGATCGAGTGGATGGACAGTGTCCGTTCCACCCCGTACCACAAGGCCAGCAGCAGGATCAGCATCGCGGCGAACACGGCTGTCGACACTTCCAGTGGGACTCCCCAGTGGTCGGTGAGGTTGTCGGTGATCAGCGTGCCGGCAACACTGATGACCAGCACACACCACCAATAGATCGCGGGGACGTACCTTCGCACACCGAACTGAGCGAAGAGCGCGACCACCAACAGGGCACCGGTTATCACGGACGTGAATTGCAGCCCGAATCCCAGGGTCATGTTGAGATAGTCCGCAGCCGTCTCACCCACCGTCGTGGCAAGGATCTTGATGATCCAGAAGTAGATGGTGACCTCGGGAACCTTGCTCAACCCCACGTGGTGTGGTGGTTCGCTGGACGGATTCGACGCTCGACCGCTCTTCATGCCCACCACCCTGCTCGAGCATCGCTTAGTGGAGGCTGAGCACAGTTGAGCCGCGAGTGCGACCCGCGGCTGAGAACTGACTGAGTGCAGCTTGCGGCGCTGATTCTCGTCCGTAATGTCGATGCCATCATCGCCCACGCCCATGATCAGCGGATGCCGCCTCGACAGGAGGAGCCAACGTGGACAGCCCTGAACCACCCGTGAGCCCGGCCGGGATCAATTGTCTGCGAACGATATACAACCTCATGGAGGACAGCGTCCCGCTGCGCCGGATCCGTGTGGCGCAACGGCTCGGTGTCGCTGGTTCGACCATCTCCGAGACCGTCGCTCGACTGCAGGAACACGGGTTGCTGACGACGACACCGGACAACCTGATCGAACTCACGCCCGCCGGCCACCGTATCGCCGCCTCCGTCGTCCGCCGACACCGCCTGGCCGAGCGCATGCTGACCGACATTCTCGGGGTACCCGTGTCGCGCGTGCATTCCGAAGCAATACGGTGGGAACAGGTCATCAACGACGACACCGAACGTGCGATCAGCAATCTCGTGGACGGTTCGGTGAAGTCCCCGTGGGGGAACCCCATTCCGTCGGCGGACGATGGCGCGGAGAACCGAGTGGTGCCGGTACACACCGGAACATCGTTGACCGAGTTGGTCGCCGGGCGTGCGCCCACCGATGTCATCGTCGAATCCACTTCCGAGGAAGCTCAGAATGATCCGGATACGGTGCGCGCGTTGGTAAATGCCGGGATCGTTCCCGGGTCTCGCATCACGGCTGTCGCGCGGCGTTCACACTATCTACTTCGCGGCACCCACGCCTACGAATTGCCGACCGACAGCGCCCATCTCGTCCACGTTGTCAGAATGTGAACTCACTGAGCCACTGATCACGTCTGCACCACGACTCTGATCGCATGGACGTACTTCGTCGGGATCTCCAACTTGTCGAGCCCGTGGACGATGTAGCACCCGCCCGCAGAGCGGACGCGTGCAGGAGCCCCCGGGATGATGCCGGCCGCGATGAGCGCGTCGATCATCACGGAGTCGCCCTGCGCATCCTCAGAGATCGACCTGATCGTGACACGACAGTCGTGCGGAGGTGTCCCGAGTTCATCGAGTCGCTGCCCCGGCAGCACGATGTCCGTGTTCTCGCGACGTGGGTCGAGCCCGGGAATCGGTAGCCCCCAGGGAGAGTCGAGGTCGCCCAGTAGTCTTGCGGCTATACCACGTTCGGCATCGTCACTGAGAACGTGCTCCCATCGCAACGCCTCATCATGAGCACGTACGATCGGAACGTCGAGCAGATCGACGAGCATCCGTTCGGCGAGCCGATGCCGTCGGGTGACCGACTCGGCGATCTCGAACCCGTCGGAGGTCAGCGTGATCAGTTGATCGTCTCCGACGCTGATCAGATCGTCACGCACCAGTCTCAGGACGGCCTTGGTCACCGTTGGGCCCGCCTGTCCGAGCCGGTCGCGCAGGCGAGCGCGACGGACCGGAACACCGTCTTCGATGAGGTTGTACACAGTGCGGAGATAGGCCTCCATGGCACTGCTGACCTGCCTCATCGGCGTTGACTCTCCTTTCGCGCCGATCACAATCGACATCGCGCACGGTAGATCAGTGGTGTGCCGAGCCCTAATCGCTCTCAGCGGGCACCAAGCTTTCTGTCCCAGGCGATGGAGGGACATACTTGCGTCGCAAGTGCGTCCCTCCACGGCGTCACGTCCCGAGTACGATTCCCGGCACTTGCGACAATGAGGCCGACAGGGCATCGATCTTGTTGGACAGATCTTTTCTCTGTTCCGCATCGACCTGGGTGTAGGTGACGTAACCGTCGCCGTCGCGGAATCGGTTGATCGTCGCTCGCACGTCGGCGAACTGGGCGGTGATCTTGTTCATCAGATCCGGGTTCTTCGCGCTGATCATCGGCTGCATCTCGGCGATGAGTGTTTCCGACCCATCAAGGTTCGCCGCAAAGTCCCAGAGGTCGGTGTGCGAGTACCGGTCCTCTTCACCGTTGACCTTGGTGCGCGCAACCTCATCGATCAGGGCCTGTGGACCGGCGACGAATTGTCTTGTCTCAAATGAGAAGTCCGGCTTGTCGATTTCATTACGCAGCTTTGTCACATCGGCGACCAGTCCGTCGGCGACCTCGGCAATGCTCGTGGCATTGTCGGTGGCTTTGGCGTTGGCGGCGTCAGCTGGCGCGATCTGGCCCTCGGCGTCACCGATCTCGGACGCGGCAGGCGGCCACAAGTAGCGTTCGATGCGGTGGAATCCGGTGAACGGCTGCGAGCCGTTCTCGGTATCGTCCCAACGCATGTCGATCGCCGGGTCCAGATCGGGGAACGATTCGGCGACCGGCTCGATACGTTCGTAGAAGGTGCGAACCCGACCGAACTCCGCACGGGCGGCAGCGAGGTCACCACTTTTGACTGCCGCCACGAACTGTTCGGTCTGCGACTGCAATCCGGCCGCCTGGCCGCGAACATAGTCGAGGTACCGGGCCTTGGCGGCGTTCACGTCGGCGGGTGCGTCGGTCTTCTGCTTCTTCTCGCCCGACACCGTGATCTTCTTCTCGATACCGGTCCCCACCATGCCCGGTTTGCAGGCAACGGTGTAGGTGCCAGGATCGGTGATCTCGACCGTCAGGTTCCCCGACAGTCCTGGGCCGATGTTCTCGACCTCGCCGAGTACCCGATTGTTGTTGGCGTACACATAGAATTCGGTGACCTTGGAGCCTGAGTTGGCGACTTTGAAGGACACGTTGCCGGTCTGTGCGGTCGAACTCGACAGGTCACACGTGTCTGCGGTCGAGGTCACCTCGATGCTGCCGGTACCGGAGTCCTTGGACGTGCAGGCAGCGAGCACAGCAGGCACGCCCACCATTACTGCCACCACCGCCACCGGCGTGGCGAGTGTTCTCTTCACCTCGAACATTTCCTTTCAGTGACCGGCGTCTGGAGTTGCCGGAGTCTGGGAGGTCTCGGCATCGCGGGCGGCGGCTGCGGGGCGCGCGATGCGGTTGGACCGAACAAAGAGCGACAGGACAACGGCGACATAGGCCGCCCAGGCCACCACCTGTAGCACCGTCGGATCGGGTCGGAAGTTGAAGATTCCCGCCAGAATCGTTCCATACCAAGAGGATTGGTCGAAAGCAGCGGAGATGTCGAACGCGAGGTTCGCCCCACCCGGTAACCATCCGACGGTCTGGAGGGCGTGTACGCCGTATCCGAGAATTCCGGCGGCGACGAAGATGAGAAAGACACCGGTATAGAGGAAGAATGCATGAAAGTTGAGGTTGACCGCTCCGCGGTAGAGCCCGACGGTGAGTGCGACGGCCACCGCGACGCCGATGACCAAGCCCAACAATGGCCAGAGTCCGCCGGAGACGCTGTCGGCGTAGCCGACCATCAGCAAGGCGGTCTCGAACCCTTCTCGACCGACCGCGAGAAACGCCAGGCCGTACACCGCGAACCGGCCTCTCGTCAGCGCCGTGGACATGCCCGACTTGAGGTCGGCGGAGATGTGCGCGGAAGCCTTGCTCATCCACAACAGCATCGATGTGACGATCACGACCGCCACCAGCGACGCGACTCCCGCGATGAGCTCGGCACCGAGCGTGCTGACGGTCGAGGTCCCGAAGTGGATCACCAGGAAGATGATCACCACCATCGCGACCGCCGTGGCGACACCGGCCCACACCCACTTCAACGCGTCACGGCGATCAGCCTTGACCAGGAATGCGATCAATACCATGACGACGATGCCCGTTTCGAGCCCCTCGCGGAGCCCGATCAATCCGCTACCGAAGAGCTGGGCCGGAACAGATGGGCCGGCGAGAGACGTGTGAACGAGAGTCATGTCGGGATTCCAATCGAGGCGCTGCTACTGGCGAGAACTGTTGAGGGAGAACGGCGCTCAGGCCTCGAACAGACGTTGCCCCCACCATTCGTCTGTGGAAAGTCCAGGAGGACAGGCGAAGAGCGCCGACCCGTTGTGCGTGATGTACTCATTCATTGCATCCTTGGCTGCCAGCGCACGTTGCATCGGCACGAACTGGCTTCGCGGATCACGGCAATAGGCGATGAAGAACAACCCGGCGTCGAGATGTCCGAACCCGTCGGAGCCGTCGGTGAAGTTGTAGCCACGCCGAAGGATCTGTACGCCGTCGAGATTGTCCGGGTGCGCCAGCCGCACGTGCGCCGTGCGGGCGATGACGGGCGCACTACCGTTGGTGATGTTGAAGTCGGGCCGGTCGAATTCTGCTGCTTGTCCGAGTGGTGCTCCGGTTCCCTTACTGCGTCCGATCACCAGTTCTTGCTCGGACAGTGATGCACGATCCCACGTCTCGATGCGCATCCGGATCCGGCGGGCCACCAGGTAGCTCCCACCGGTCATCCATGCGGCCGAGTTGCGTTGTTCGGGATCGTAGTTGTCCGAGTTCGCGACCCACACCCAGCGGTCCGACGTAGGCGTGTCCTCGGACTTGATGTTGGCAGTACCGTCCTTGAAGCCGAACATGTTTCGCGGAGTCTCTTGAGCGGCGCTGGTGCTGGAGGTGCGGCCGAAGCCAAGCTGCGACCAGCGCACGCTGACCACGCCGAAACCCATCCGAGCGAGATTGCGCACTGCATGCACCGCCACCTGGGGATCGTCGGAGCACGCCTGGATGCAGATGTCACCACCGCACCGCGCCGGATCGAGCTGATCACCGACGAACGCGGGCAGCGGTGTCAGGGCCGCCGGCCGCCGGCTGGCCAGACCAAACCTGTCGGAACGCGTGGGGTCGCTCGCATCGGGACCGAACAGGGAGGGACCGAAACCTATCGTCAACGTCAACCGTGACGGCGAAAGATTCAGCGCCTCGCCGCTATCGGAAGGCGGAAGGTACGCGCCCTGACCGACCGCGCCGTCCGGCTCGGTTTCGAGCCCTCTGGTCATGCGTTCGGCCGCTGCGGTCCATGAGCGCAACAACGTGATGAGTTCGGTCTTGTCCTCGGTGATGACGTCGAAGGCCGCGAAATGCAGTCGGTCCTGTGCTGCGGTGGCGATTCCCGCCTGATGCGAACCGCGGAACTCCACCACACCGGGCGACGACTGCGCGGAGTGTCCTGCCATGACGACACCGCCGGCCCCAGCGGCTGCACCCACCGCGACACCGACCCCGGCGCCCAACACGGTGCGCCGTGACATCCCGGCCCATCGCGCGGTATTCATGAAGGGCATCCTTGCCTGAGTAAGCTTAGGAGACGCTGAGTAGGCAAGGTGCTGTGGAGTTGCGCGATTGCGTCTCGACAGTTTCTCGTGGTTTCCTTCGACCGTGCGGTCGCCGTTTTCAGGAGTTCATCGCCGGCTCTTGGGGTGGGTCCGTCCGGTCCGGATGCGACTGACACTCACCGCCACCGCCCTGGTCACTATCGCGCTCGCCATCGCTGCGATCGTCGTCGTCGAAGCCCTCCATCATGTGCTGTTGCGCAGTGCCGACGCCGCCACGTTCACTCGCGCGGAGCAGATTGCCACGCAATTGCGCACCAACGGGATTCAGGGAATCGACGAATCCCTGCTGACTGGAAGCCAGAACGTCGCGGTGATCCAGATTCTCGATTCGTCGGGCCGCATCCGTACGGTGAATGAACCCACGTACAACCGTCCGATGTCGGGCGCCCTCGCCCCTGGCGAACGACGAACGATCCATGGCGCGTACGCGACCGACACGACCGAGGAGTTCCAGACAGCAGGGCTCGGCGTTGCCTCACCTGACGGTCCGCTGACAGTCCTCGTCGGTGCCGCCGAGGACCCGATCAATCGCACGGTGGTCTTGGTTGCAATCCTGTGTTGCATCGTTTTCCCAGTCATCGTCATCGTCATGGCATTGCTGACATATTTCTCGACCGGGCGAGCCCTGCGACCCGTCGACTCCATTCGCCAACGCGTCGAGGAAATCTCCGGTGGTGACCTGAGTAGGCGTGTGCCGGTTCCCCAGACCGGCGACGAGGTGGCGCAACTCGCCGACACGATGAACGCCATGCTCGGCCGTATCGAAGAGTCGCGTCAACGACAGCTCCAATTCGTCAATGACGCTTCTCATGAGCTGAACAGTCCACTGACCACGCTGGTGGGGCTGCTCGATCTCGCGGGAAGCAAACAGCAACCCATCGATCCCGATACCGCGACCGACGTCATGCTGCCGGATGCGCTTCGGCTCCAACACATGGTCGCCGACCTACTCCTTCTCGCCCGTGCGGACGAGAGCGGGGTACCACTGCTTCTCGATGATGTCGACCTCGACGATCTGGTCAACTCCGAAGTTGTTCGACTCGAAGCCATCTCCGACCTGACTGTGACTGCACGTCTGGTCCCGACGAGAATCATCGGCGATGAGGAGAAGCTGCGTCGCGCGTTGCGCAACATCATCGACAACGCGTCCCGCCATGCGTACGGAAGGATCGCCGTCACGATGACGCGGACCGGACCCGATCATCGCGTCACCGTGATGGTCGGTGACGACGGTCCCGGCATTGCCGACGTGGACAAGTCGCGGGTCACCGAGCGCTTCGTGCGACTCGACGCGTCGCGTCAGCGCTTATCGGGAGGCTCCGGCCTCGGCTTGTCGATCGTCAGCGAGATCGTTCACGCCCATCGTGGGGAGACTGTGGTCCGGGACTCCGAATATGGTGGCGCGGCGGTCGGTTTCACGGTTCCCGTACCCACCTCGGAGGCCTAGCCTCCGCCGTCGGCGGCAAACCGGTAACCAACACCCCGGACGGTCTCGATGGACCGGCATCCGAATGGCGTGTCGATGCGCCGCCGCAGATAGCTCACGTACACCTCGACGACGTTGTCGTCGCCGTGGTAGTTGGCGTCCCACACCGAGGTCAGGATCTCGGCCTTGGTCACGACCTCGCCCTTGTGACGCATGAGGAACTCCAGTAGCGCGAACTCCTTGGGAGTCAATTTCAGGGTGGTGACACCACGGGCAACGGTATGCGCCGCCGGGTCGAGCGTGAGACTCCCCGCCTCCAGCACGGTCGGGCGCTCCGGCGCGCCCCGCCGTGCCAATGCGCGCATCCGGGCGATGAGAACCACGAAAGAAAAAGGCTTCGTGAGGTAGTCATCGGCACCGAAGTCGAACGCCTCGGCTTGATCGTACTCACCGTCCTTGGCGGTGAGCATCAGAATCGGCGTCCACACCCGCGCCTTCCGCAGTTCCCGAACCACTTCATAGCCGTTCAGTCGCGGCATCATGATGTCGAGGATGATCACGTCGTAGCGGTCCGTGGATGCGGCCTCGAGACCGGCCGCACCGTCGTGGACCACATCGACCACCCAGCCCTCGGCCAGCATCATCCGGCGCACTGTCTCCGCCACGTGACGATCGTCGTCGACTACCAGAACCCGCATCTGCCCACTCTTGCCTCGTTCGCCGAATTCATGAAGATGATCACACCGCACCATACGTTCCGGTTGCCTCGACGTGCACCGAACAGGCAATCGCAAGCGGAACCGTGGCCGAAGCGCGGGAATTCGCCAGTACCACTGCGCTTTTACCGATGGTCGCCATGATCTCGACACCCGGTTCGATCCCGTTGTCCAGAAGGGCTGCCAGCGCATCAACGTTGCTCTGCAAGTACTCGGAGAACCGGCGGATGACACAACGCGTCGGGGTGTGGAGTGGTAGCTCGGAGATCGGGGTACCGATCACCGCGGGCACGTCGGAGACCCGAGCATCGAGAGGCCCGGTATGGGATTGCCCCATGGGTCGGTCGCCGGATAGCCCAGCAACGGAACGAGCCGTCGCTCCACGTCATCGACCATCGCCTGCTGCCAGCCGCACGCGATCTCGTGAACATCGATGCGTGGAATCCCGATCATGTCGGCGAGCATTCGTTCGGCCAACCGGTGGCGACGCACCCGTGTCACCGCCAATCGGTTTCCGGATGGGGTGAGAACTATGCGCCGGTCCTCGGTGATCTGCACCAGGTCCGACTCACGCATCCGCTCGATCTTCTGGGACACCGCAGACTTGCTGTGTCCCAACCGCGAACTGATGCGCGCCCGGCGCGGCACAACGCGATCCTCGTCCAGCTCGAAGATGGTCTGAAGATAGCGTTCGGTTGCCTCACTGCGCTCCCTCGCGATCATCGACGAGGTAGCTGCGGCCGACGCGGTTGCCCCCGCAAGGTCTCCATGGTTGACCGATCCTCTCGGACGGTCGCTTAGGAGACGCTGAGTAAGCGCCGATCCCGTCTTGCGCTACCCGGGCGACGCACTGCCGGCGATGCGCTGCGCCGACCTGACGAACCGCATCAACATCAGGGCCGCGGTGGTGGCGAGACCGCACGTGAGTCCCCACCAGA
>NZ_MVPX01000401.1:0-837 GCF_002043085.1 Gordonia sp. i37
CCGACCTGACGAACCGCATCAACATCAGGGCCGCGGTGGTGGCGAGACCGCACGTGAGTCCCCACCAGCCCCCTGCCGCGTTCAGTCCGAGCGGGAAGGCCAGGATCAGTGCGGTGGGCACGCCGACTACCCAGTAGCCGATCAACGACAAGCGAAAGCCGGACACGGTATCGCCGAGCCCGCGCAGGAGTCCCACGCCGATCGCGGCGTCGCTCGCCACCACGGTCGGGATGGTTCTCGGGGGCGCTCTCGTCGTGGAGACGATCTTCAACTACCCCGGCGTCGGCGCGGTACTCGCCGGCGCGGTCACCGACCGCGATGCTCCGGTCGTGGCCGCGGTCGTGGCGCTGACGGGTGTGGTGATCACCGGTTTGTTGATTCTCGCTGATGCGTTGCGTACATGGGCCGTTCGGGGGCGAGCGTGAAGCGCGGTGTACCCGCGGTCGCCGTTGGCGAGGGTCGGTGTCCTGATCCCGGCCGGACTGATCATCGGCATGGCCCTGCTGGCGCCCGTGTTCGTCGACACGTCACAGACCGGGGGCGACATCCCCTTCACCGGGCCTTCGGCGAACAGCTGGCTGGGGACCGACCACCTGGGCCGGAACATGTTGCCGCAGTTGCTGGTCGGCGGCCGTGAGATCATCGTCGTGGCGATGACGATCGCCGTCGTCGTCACTTTCCTCGCCGCAATTCTCGGGACCACGGCAGCTCTGCGCCCCCGGCTGGGCGTCGTCATCGAACGGACGGTTGACGGCGCGATGCTGGTGCCACCCATCCTGGCCATCATGCTGGTGCTCTTGTCGTGGCCCGCCGGCGGTACCGTGGGCCTCGTCCTGG
>NZ_MVPX01000402.1:0-26055 GCF_002043085.1 Gordonia sp. i37
AGCCCCTGCCGTATCTGGTCACTCGCGAGATCTTGCCGAACATTCGCGATACCACCCGCACCCAGCTCGGGCTGCGCTTCGTCGAGGCGATGTATCTGGTCAGTACTGCTGCTTTTCTCCAGCTCCCGGCGTCCCTGGGAGAGTCGAACTGGGCCTTGAACGCCACCCGCACGAACTGTCCGGCGGGCAACGGCAACGCGTCGCCATCGCGCGCGCTCTGGCAGCGCGATCCAGGGTACTGATCTGCGACGAGATCACCTCGGCCCTCGACACCGAAACCGCCCACGACGTCATGGACCTCATCGCCGAGGTGGCCGCGCAGCGTCGCATGGCTGTGGTCGTGATCAGTCATGACATCGACCTTCTCGAGCGTTACGCGACAACCGGATTTCTCATCGAGCAGGGCCGCATCACCGCTCACGGACCGATTCGAACGCGCCTCGGCATGTGACGGGCCGGCGAGCGCAAACAGTGTCCCTGCTTGGGCGAGACGTTGCGGTTGCGGCCGCCTCAGTGCCCGCACCGCCACATCCGACCGAACTGCGGCGCACCATCGATCATTCGTGACGGCGCGTCGTGTGCAGCCTTGATCGCGCGGTTCTTGTGTCAAGACGGAACGCCTTTGGCGAAATCCGCTGCGCGGCGACGAACCCTCAACACCCAATTGCCCAGCGCATACACGGCAGCGGCGCCCAGCAGCCCTCCCGAGACCGTCAGCATGGCAGATGCGCCGAGCGTGGTTCCGGCAAAGTAACCGAACGTGGACACTCCGGCAACCCAGACCACGCCGCCCACGACATTGCAGATCAGGTATGTCGCAACGGCATCGAGTACATGCCCGACACCAGCGGCACCAAAGAACGCAGAACTCCCACCCAACGTCCACCCACTACCGCTACGACGCCACGGCTCTTCGTCAGTCGTTCTGCTCTGCGCCAACGCGCTTCGCCAACGCGTCGGCCCATCGCGCTGGTGCGAATACGCGAACTGAGCGTGCGACCGAAGGCATATCCGAGGCAGTCACCGGCTATCGCGGCCACCAGCCCCACGCCCATGACACCGATCAATGTCGCGTGACCGGCGCCGGCGAGCGCAGCACCGGCGAGCAGCACCGTCTCGCCGGGTAGGACGAGACCGAGCAGCATGGCCGACTCACCGAAAACCAGCAGCCCGACGAGGCAATAGACGTACACAGCGGGCATGGTTGCGAGGGGCGGCGAACTGGTGAGACATACGACAAGCCTGCCCGGTCAACGTTGTGGGGCCGCTGAGAGTGCCTTGGCGTCACCTGCACACCGACTGTCAGGTGACTGCGCCGCTCAGGTGGCGGCCAGCACCCCGGTTGAGAGCAGGCCTATGAGTATGGCCCCCAGAAGGATTCGATATCCAACGAAGTAGGTGATGGGGTGGTGGCTCACGAAGCGGAGCAGCCAAGCGATCGTTGCGTAGGCCACAATCGCACTGACCAGTGTCGCGATCACAGTCGCCGTCCATCCGACTCCACCGGAGATGTCCGTCGCGGTGGTGGCAGCTTCGTAGCCGCCTGCAGCCGTGAGCGCGGGGATCGACAAGAAGAACGAGAGTCTGGTCGCTGCAACCCGATCAAGACCCAGAAACAGTCCTGCCGAGATGGTTGCCCCGGACCGAGACACCCCGGGGACCAGGGCGATGCACTGCACGGCACCGACAATGACCCCGTCACGGATCGTGATCCCCCGATCGCCGCGACGCTGTGTTGCCCATCGCTCGGCGGCGTACATCACCGCACTCCAGGCAATCAACGCGCCCGCAACCACCCAGAGACTCCGCAACGGACCCGCAACGACGTCCTTGGCGAGGAAGCCGATGACACCGATCGGCATCGAACCGACGATCACCGCCCACGCCAAGCGGTACTCCGGCTCGCGCCGAGCGCTTTCCGAAGTCAACCCTCGGCCCCACGTCGAGATCAACCTCACGATGTCGTGCCGGAAGTAGATGACCACGGCTGCGATAGCACCCACCTGAATGATGGCGGTGAAGGCGGTCACCGACGCGTCGTCGATCGTCAGTCCCATCAGTTCCTCGACAATCGTCAGGTGGCCGGTGCTCGACACCGGTAGGAACTCCGTGAGCCCCTCCACCACACCGAGTATCACTGCCTGGACGATGTTCAATGTGCGTCTCCTATCGGCGGGTGGCGGTAGCCAGGTCTCCGACATCAGATCAGACAGTTGCTGTGTCAACGCTGAGTCATCGCATCCTGAAAGCGCTCTCAGCCGTTGACAGCGAGGACTCAGTCGCCCGGTCGCATCATCGTGGTGAATCGCGATCCGCGACACTGCACCGACGAGCGGTCGGACCAGCGACTCATCGCCAGTCCACGAAAGGTCTTTCATGTCTGACACACCATCTACGGAAGCCGTCCAGAGCATCCGACTCAGGGCCTCATCACGCGACCGCGAAGACGCCGCCACCGTCCTGAGAGCCGCCATGGCAGACGGAATGCTCACCGTCACCGAGTTCGACGACCGCTCCTCGTCGGTGTACTCCGCAACCTACCGAGACGAAGTCGCCGATCTGACCGCCGACGTCGATCATGTCCAACACCTCGCGCGCACAAAACCGACCACTTCTTCCGAAGGCCGTATTCGCCACAGCCGCTCGCAGATCTCTGCATTACTGCTCGTATCGACCGGCTACCTGCTGCAGCACCGCCGCGTCGCGGTCGTCATCGGGTCCCTGTGCCTGCTGTTGCTGATGGGCGTGTCGGCCCTGACCGGGGGATGGATCCTCGACGGGCACGAGCACCACGCTGGAGACCTGCACCATGGTGACGAGTGACCACGCCAACGAAAACGGAGTCCTCCACCCTCTCGTGACGCATCTTTGCCGCTGCGCGAATATGCTTCCAGGGAAACATGATCCATCGTCGGATACCTGGAATACCGTACGCAGCCTTCCACGCACCCATGTGCTCGGCGACGCCCCCTGGGTCGCCCGGCAGTGCCACTCAGCTGCCGATCGCACCTCTGTGTCGACCGGTCCGACGGATTCTGATCTAGCCTGGACCTTCTGATGGCATTCGTGGCCTCGGCAGCTCCTCAGCAATCGATGTAGGTACTGCTACGTCTCTCATTCGTCGGTGCTACCCTCAGACGACCGACGAGAAGAAAAACGAGGAACGCGTCGAGGGCTTTGCTGCGAAAGTGCGTCGAGGCCTGTCTAGCAACGTCGTTCGCCCCATAATAGACCGCGCTGAGGCGGATAATGCGCGATTCGGTGTGGGTAACTACACCGATGACGCCGTGTCCGGGGCACAGCTGACCGTGCCCATCTCAAAGTCGACTTCGTCGAATATACATCGCTACCGACTGTCACCGCGCTGCCCCGAGACCGAAGTGAATGCACCCGTTGGACAGGACCAGTGGCGGGCCCAGCTGGTCACGAAGCGTGCACGACTCGACCCCAGCCGGGTAGCTCTCCGTCGCCGGTGAACTGGAATACCGGAAGCCGATGCGCGGTGCCAACCTTGACCGACGGGAGCGTGCGGTGTGACAGCTGCTGACGCACCCACCCCGGAGTAACACCCAGTCTGCCTGCAGCGTCCACCCCGCGCGGCGATGAGTGCGTTTGTGTGCCGACTTCGCCGTCGTGTGTCCTGCAGGACACACATTCCCCGAGTCGGCACACATTCGTGGCGATTCAGCCACCGACCCCGGACTTACGCCTGCGCATCCCCCACACCCCGATCACTGCGACGGCGACGACGCTGACCGCGGTGAACCACGGCAACCCGATCGCCACGATCAGCGGCACCGACAGCGCGGTGATCAAGCCGCCGCCGAGGAATGGCTCGTACGGTAGTTGTTTGTAGCCCTAGGCGTTCGCGGTCGAGGTCTCGCGTCGGGGATCGACCATGTCGGCGAGGACGAAGCCGGTCGCCACATTGCCCTGCGACTGCCCGAAGTCGGCGATGGCGTGCTCGAACCAATCCGCACCGTGGAATCGACGCCCCAGCCAGATCAGGCAGACCACACTCCACCCGACACCGACGACGGTGAACACGACGATCGCCGGGACGTTGGAGCCGATGGTCGCCAGCGACATCGTGCCGATCGCACACACCAGCAAGACGTCGAGGGCGATCGACGAGATCCCCTCGACCGCACGCTTGTCGACGCGATGGGCCTGCCCGGTTCTCGCTACCACCCATTGCACGATGAACCCGCCGATGACGGCCACCGGGAACAACGGCATCTTGTCGAGAATGTCGGAACCGAGTGCGGAGACGATGGCCCGCACTCCCCACAGGATGCCGACCGACACCAGAATCGTCACGCCGATCAGGGCGAAGGCGAGGGTGGTGGGGTGCAGACCGGTCTCGTTGGCGGGCTTGGCATCTGCCGGGACCACGTGGATGTCGTCGACGTCGTAGTTCTCATCGGACCGGAGGGGCTCGTTGCGGCGCAGCGGGATTCGGGGATGGCGGACCGCCCAGCGCACCAGCATCGATCCGACGACCACGCCGGTCACCATGCTGATCGTCGCCAGGCCGAGCCCGATGTCGACGAGTTCGGGAGCGCCTTCATCGCTGAAGACCTGACCCATGCCCGCGATGGTGCCGTGACCGCCGGCAAACGACATCTCCAACAGGGAACCGGCTTCGGCGGGTAGTCCGAAGAAGGGAGTGAGGACCAGGAGCACCGCGAGACCCCCGAGAGCGAACTGTCCGAACGACAGGAACGCACCGAACAATGCGTGCGGTGCCGCGGCGTCCCACAGGGCCCGCGGGCTGGGCAGCGTCTTGCCGAGCATGATGGCCGCGAAGACCACGTTGATCATCAGTCCGGGGATCACCCGCCAGACCTCGATGACGTCCGAGGGGAACAACCCGTGGCTGTCGATGAACCGGCCGAGCACCTGGGGTCCGAGGATCAACACCAGGAATCCCGACACCACGCTCGCCGGGATGAACAAGGTGTGCAGGAATCCGGCCTTCATGCGCACGATCCACCCGACGACGAGTACCGCGCCGAGGATGGCCAGCGACAGTCCGACGGTCTGGGCGTCACTGAGTTGTGCGAGCACTACCGCCCCCCCCGATTCGGCTGCATGCATCGCCCCATCGTAGGCACCGACGTCGGTGGCGGACGTGTCGGGATCGCCTACGGAGGCCACGACGAAGCGAAACCGACGAAGGTGTTGACACCGCTTACTTCGGGTTCTACCGTGAGCCGGGAGGCGTCCACAACAGGAAACGAACCTCCCGAGATCCGACCCGGCCTTCCGGGCGGCAACTCAGCGCGGGAAATACATTCTCCACCATCGATTCTCGTGCCGCGGTTCTGACACAACCACCCGCATCGAAAACCTCAACTGCCAGATGCGACTGCAATCGACTCACGCTTCCAGAGGAAAGAGGCTCACCCCATGCCCGAGATTCCCGCTCCCCTGCCCCCCTATCTCGAACCCGCGGCGCAAGAGCTGTGCGCCGCCACCGATCCCCACCCGCGCATCTACGAGGTACCACCCGATCAGGGACGTCAGATCCTGCTCGACCTGCAGAGCGACGAGAGCGTCCCCCGACCCGAGGTCGACGAGGAGTGGGTGGATGTCAACGCCGGCGAATGGGGCACCGTCAGAACCCGGATCATCCGGCCGAAGGGCGCGAGTGGCCAGCTGCCGGTCGTGTTCTACATTCACGGCGCCGGTTGGGTTTTCGGGGACGACAGAACCCATGACCGACTGTTCCGGGAACTGGCCGTCGGCGCCGGCGCGGCCGGGGTCTTCCCGGTCTATGACCGCGCACCCGAACACAAGTACCCCACGCAAATCGAGCAGAACTACGCCGTTGGCCAATGGGTACTCGAACACGGTTCGGAGCATGGACTCGACCCCAGCCGCATCGCGGTGACCGGCGAGTCCGTCGGCGGTTGTATGTCGGCGGTGTTCGCACTGATGAACAAGGAGCGCGGTGGCATCGATCTCAAGGCACAGGTGCTGCTCTACCCCGTGGCCAACGCCGACTTCAACACCCCGTCCTACCTCCAATTCGCCGAGGGCTACTACCTCACGCGCGACGGAATGAAGTGGTTCTGGGATGCCTACACCACCGATCCGGCACAACGGGCAGAGGCCCACGCGTCACCGCTGCAAGCGAGTGTCGAAGAACTGCAAGGACTCCCGACAACACTGGTCATCACCGACGAAGCCGACGTGCTGCGTGACGAAGGCGAACAGTACGCGAACAAACTCCGTGAGGCGGGAGTGGACGTCACCAGCGTGCGGGTCGCCGGCATGGTCCACGACTTCCTGCTCCTCGACAGCCTGCGAGATACCAAGGCCGCCAACGTGGCCCGCACACTCGCGATCGATGCACTGCGGAGTGCGTTGCAGGGCTGACTCTCAAAGATCGGCGGCACCGGCCACCGTGTACGAGGTGCTGGATCCCTACGCACGTCCGAACTGACCCCGATACTCCCTCGGCCGCATACCGGTGTGCCTTGTGAACAGGTCCGAGAACGCGCCGCCATCCTGGTAGCCGACGGCACGGCGGACGTCGCCGAGGGTGCGGTCGGTGGACGCCAGAAGGTGCTGCGCACGCCGGATGCGGGCCCGCTGTAGATAGGTCAGCGGCGACTCCCCGGTTTCGCGTTTGTAGGTCCGGAGCAGAGTTCTGGTACTCACCGACATCTGCGCCGCAAGGTCTTTGAGGCTGTACGGCTCGGTGAGGTGATGCTCGAGGTGGCGTTGCACCCGCGCAGCGAACGACGACCCGGCGGGCGGCAGCAGCGCGGTGTCGACGTAGGGCGTCTGGCTGCTACGGGCGTCGTCGAGCAGCGCGATCCGCGCGGTGCGACGCGCCACGTCGTCGCCGTGGCGGCTCTCGATGAGGTCGACGACGAAGTCGTACATGGCACTGAATGCGGCGGTCGTGGTGACCCCCTCGTCGGTGACGACGAGCTTCTCGTCGTCGACCACCGCGCACGGAAAGGCTTGTCGCAGAGCATCGGCGAACAACCACGCGGTGGTGACCGTGCGGCCGTCGAGTACCCCGGCCGCCCCGAGCAGAAAGGCGCCGACGCAGACCGAGACGACGGGCCGGCCATCGCAAACGTGCCGGCCGATCACCTCGATCTCCGGCGCCAGATCTGCGAGTCTGTCCGAAACATTCTCCCCGGGGACGAATTCGAAACCAGGGATCACCAATACGTCGATGTCGTCGCCGGCCGCGGACACCTGCAGCGGGATGTCACCGGAGGCGACGACGCGCCTGCGCGGCGAGACGATCGAGGTCACCAGCGACGGCTCCTGATGGTGCGCCCGGGCGACGTGGCCACCCATGGTGAGCACGTCGGTGATACCGAAGATCTCCGAGGCGAAGCACCCCGGGTATGCGAGGATGCCGACACGCGTCAGGTCAGCCATGTTCCTCCGCAACGGTTTCGGAGCCTCCGAGCAGGGCCACGGTCAGGTAGTCCACGATCTCGTCTCGCGCCCGGATGGTCGGATGACCGGCCTCGTCGACGAGATGGGCGGTCACCACGCTGTGCGGCGTGCCGACGACGTCGGCGAAGAACGGCGGCGGACTCGGATTCGCCGACGACCCCGGCAGCACGCGCCCATCGAACCGGTCGCCGAGCAGCTCGGCATAGGCGGCGAATCGTGCTGCGGTACACCACCGATCGGTGTCGAACCGATAGCCGATCACCCGCAGGTCGTCGGCGTCGAGCCGGCGGCGCAGGGGCGTGGCCGTCGGCTTCGGACAGTTCGAGACCGCCCGGGTCGTCGAGCGGCAGTGACGGGTGATTGACGACGGCAGCGACGACCGAGTCGTCGAGCATCATCGTGAGGGCGAAGTTGCCGGTGAAACACAACCCGACAGCGCCCACACCCGGCCCACCGCATTCGGCATGCGCCACGCGCGCCAGCGCGCGCAGCGTCGTCGCGATCGGACTCGTACCGCCACCGGCGAAGGCATGGAACTCCTGGCTCACGCACGCCCGCTTCATGATCGCCGTGCCCGTCTCGGCCTGCGGGTGGGCTCCGTCCACCCCGAACAGCGACGGCAGGTAGACGGTCAGTCCCGCATCGCGTATCCACCGACCGAATCGCAGCACATCGGGGCTGATGCCCGGCATCTCCGGCAACAACACCACCGCGGGGCCTCTGCCCGAGGTCCACACCGTCAGTTCGTCGCCGGCGAGATCGAGGTGGCGAGCAGTGAAATCGGTCATCGGATCATCAGTCGCGGACGTCGGGGTCATGCCTTCATGCTCGGTCATTGCCAGGTCACGCCGACAGTGGCGGGATCGTCATCCTTCCGGGTGATCTCGCCACCATACATCGGACGTCGTGGACAATGGGGTTCATGCCCGACGACCTCCACTTCTATTTCGACCCGGTGTGCCCGTTCGCCTGGATGACCAGCAACTGGGTGCGTCAAGTGCAAGCGCAACGGAACTATTCGGTCGACTGGCGGTTCATCTCTCTACGGCAACTCAACGCGCACATCGACTATGCGGCTCACTTCCCGCCGGAGTACGAGGCCGGGCACACAGCGGGGCTGCGCCTGCTCCGCGTGTGCGCGAGTGTCCGACGCGAGCACGGGCGCGAGCTGATGAACCCGCTGTATCAGGCGTTCGGCAGGCGGGTCTTCGACGAACACACCGGCACCTACCTCGTCGACGGTCGTGATGTCCGGGGCACCGATGAGTTCCTCCGGCCCGTCCTGACCGAACTCGGGCTTCCCGCACACCATGTCGAGGCCCTCGACGACACCTCGCTCGACGCCGAGATCCACGCCGAGACCGACGAGGCCCTCGCACTGACCGGCCGCGACGTCGGCACCCCGATCATCCATGTCGAACCGCCCACGGGTGTCGCCGTTTTCGGGCCGGTCATCAGCCGCCTACCCGACGACGCCGACGCCCTCGAGTTGTGGGATCACGTGGTCGGCCTGGCGCGATTCCCGGGCTTCGCCGAACTCAAGCGCAGCCTCCGAGAAAAGCCACAGCTCAAGAGTTTCGGTGTCGACGTCGACGCCGTCGGCGAACAAGAAGACTGGCACGGCGGGTCTCGGCGGACCAAGCATTGACGGCCTGGTTACTGTTTGCCCATGACGACCGACTGGCGAGCAGCCCGCGCCGACGAGGTGCGCACCCTGATCCTGCAGGCCGACCCCGACATCACCGAAGAGATCAAGTGGCGCAAGCCGTCCAATCCCGATGGTGTACCCACATTCTCGCTCGACGGACTGGTCTGCACCCTGGAGACCTATAAGGACAAGATCAAGGTCACCTTTGCGCAGGGGGCTTCACTGCCCGACCCGGGACAGGTCTTCAACGCAAGCCTGACCGCCGGCACCCGACGGGCCGTCGACCTCAAGGAGAACGATCAACTCGATGCCGATGCGTTTGTCGAGCTGATCCGCGCGGCGGTGGCGTTCAACCGGAAGTAGATCGTCCCCACCCGTGTTCATCAGACCTTCCCATGCAGGGTAGCCTTAGCTAATCTGAGGGAAGGGTGGTCATGATCGAGGCCGCAGCGACCCCGGTGCCGTTCATCGGTGCCGGCGCATTGATGACGATGCTGCTCGCGCTCACCGTGCTGCTGGCCTCGGCAATTGCGTTGGGCTGGCTCGCCCGGCGAATCGGCCTGCCCGCGGTGGTCGGCGAGATCCTCGCCGGCGTCATTCTGGGTCCGTCCATCCTCGGGCAGGCGTGGCCATGGCTGCAGCACACCCTCTTTCCGACCGATGCCGCCCGGTTGAACCTGATCGACGCCATCGGTCAACTCGGAGTCATCCTGCTCGTCGGATTGGCCGGCGCCGAACTCGACCTCGCATTCGTGCGGCGCCGCACCAGCGTGGTGACCTCGGTCGGGGTGTCCGCGTTCGTCGTTCCACTCGGCGCGGGCATCGGGGCCGGATTCCTCATCCCCGCGAGCATGCGCGCCGACGACGTCTCCCCCACGGTGCTGGCGTTGCTGCTCGGGACCGCACTGTCGGTCAGCGCCATCCCGGTGATCGCGAAGATCCTCACCGAGATGGGGTTGTTGCACCGCAACATCGGCCAGTTGATCCTCGCCGTCGGCAGCACCAACGACGCCGTCGCCTGGGTCCTGCTGTCGGTGACGTCATCGATGGCGACCGTCGGGTTGCGCAGCGGCAACGTCGCGGCCGCACTCATCGCAACCGTCGGCGCGATCGGGGTTGCGGTGTTCGTCCTCAAACCACTCATCCGGCCGCTGCTCGACAAGCTCGAGAACACCGAGGCCGCAACGGGATACCTCGTCCCGGTCTGCGCCACCCTCATCATCGCCTGCGCCGCCGTCACCCAAGCACTGAACCTCGAGGCGATCCTGGGTGCCTTCCTCGCCGGCGTGGTGATCGGTCCGCGCCGACCCGCCCTCATCGAGCCGCTGCGTCTGGTCACGATGACGGTGCTCGCGCCGATCTTCCTGGCGACCGCAGGTCTGCGGGTGGACCTGCGCCTGCTGGGCGACCCAACGGTCGCTCTCACCGCGGCGGTACTGCTGGTACTCGCCGTCACGTCCAAATTCGCCGGCGCCTACATCGGCGCGCGCCTGGCGCGGCAAACCCGTTGGGAATCGGTGGCATTGGGATCGGGACTGAACACCCGAGGTGCCGTGGAGATCGTCATCGCGATGACCGGATTGCGCATCGGGGTGTTCTCGGCCAGCGTCTACACGGTGATCGTGCTGATCGCCATCGTCACGTCCGTGATGGCACCGCCGATGCTCAAGTATGCGATGTCCCGGATCACCAGCACCGAAGAAGAGCACGTCCGTGAGGCGCTGCGGAGTGCGTGAGTGCCGAGTGAGTCTCGTGGAGTCGTTCGCAGTGCGTAAAACGGGCCGATATGCCGATGTCGTTCGGGGGGTAGGCGGACAGGATGCGGCAATCTCAGCAAGTCGACGCGTGTTCTGCCACCTGCGTGCCCTCACCGGCGTCCACCATCGGCTGTAGCCGCACAGGCAGATGCGGGCGCATCCAATCGATGACCGGGTCAACCACCATCGGCGCCGCGAGGACCGACGCCAGGGCGACACCGACCGAGGCCAGGACATCGGTGAGCCAATGCGCACCCAGATAGAGTCGTGACGCAGCGACGGCAGCGGTCACAAGCGTGGCCGCAGCGATTGCCGCATTCCGCGCGCCACCGGCCGCCGCAGCCGCAAAGACCAACGCGCAAATGCCCGTGACGTGGCCCGACGGAAACGACATCGCCAGCTCGGGCGCCCCCACCTGATAAATCGCCGGCGGCCGCAGCCGATCCACGCCGAGCTTCAGCGCCTCGGCCACCACACCGGCGAGCATCACCGCCCCGAGAATGCGAGCTCCACGCTCCAGGCGCCGGTCTCGGCGGATCAGACCGAAGGCACCGATCACCGTGGCGATCGCCACCCAGATCGGTGCGAATACGGTGCTCAACGCCGACGCCGAGCGCGTCGCCCATGACGTCCGGTGATCGAATACCCATCGCAGTGTCGAGCTGTCGACGCCGGCGGCAGGATAATGCTGCACGATGATCCCCGATACCCCCAGGCCCACTACCAGGACCATCAGGCCCAGAGCCACCATCATCCGCACGCGACCACTCATGCCGCCATCGTGCCCGGCGATCGCTGAGGAATCGCTGAAAGGCGATCGACAACCTCCCGTCCGACAACCCCACGTCGTGGCCGGCCGCATCCGAAAGTTGTTGCGCAGCAAGCCACCGGGATCACGTGACCGGTGGGCGGCGCCGACTGCGGCTCGTCGGCAGACAACACTACAGTCGCAGAACGCCGTCGACGATGACGGCGACGGCAGCGATCGATGCCAATCCGGCCGGTCCGAACGACCAATGGGCTGATGCCACCAGGGCTCCCACCGCAACGCCGACCTGCGCAGCCGCGCCGAGTTGTGCCGCACGGCCCATCGACAATGCCCCGGCTGTATCCATGCTTCGTGAATTCATCAGCGGGAAGACCACGCCGACGCCGAGACCAAGCGGAATGGTTGCGAGCAAGAGCCATTGAGTCGAACCGAGGACGCCGGCCCACCAGGTGATCGCCGCCCCGCCGATGGCCAGTGCCGTCGCCCCGATGGCGGGCACTGCGCCGCCGGCACGATCAGACGATCTCGCCACCATCAAGGTGCCGATCGCGGCGGCGGCGTTGAGCGGCAGCAAGCCCACACCCGTCATGGCCGCAGACCATCCCCGATCGGCCTGCAGCGTGAAACTCGCGGTGATCACCGCAGCCGTGAGCAGCGCGTTGGTCGCCACCACAGCTCCCATCGCCGCCGTCGTTGTCGGATCGATACCCTCCCACGGCACCACATTGCCGACACCGCCCGGTTGTGCGGACCTGGCGCGGGCATGAAGCTTCCACCACAGAGCACTAACGGCCGCGGCGGCACCGATCCCCCAGAAACACCAGCGCCACGACACATCCGCGATCGGTCCCACCACGAGCAGGGCTGCCAGAGCCCCCGAGCCCGACAACAGAGAGAACCCGGCGAAGGCGCGCATGCGGCGAGGGTCGGCGCGGGTTGCCGTGTGCAGCGCGGCCAGCACCCCGGTGGTCACCATCGCGGCCGAGAACCCCTGCGCTGCACGAGTCACGACGAGTTGCGCGGTCGTCACCGCACATCCGCCGACCACCGCACTCACGGCGAAGGACACCACGGTCGGCGCGAGTGTCCGCACCGGGGCCACCCGGCGGAGCAGGAGTCCGGCCACCGGAAGTCCGCACACGAACGCGCAGGCGAACGGTGTGATGAGAACATGACGGGCCGAGGACCCCAGGGAGAGATCGCGTGCGATCACCGGAGCCACCAGCCCCACCGTGGTCTCGTCGACGACGATCACGAATTGGACACAGGCCAGGATCGAGACGGCGACGAGCAGGTCTGCCCTCCAGCGCCGCGCCATCGCTTCTCCCACCGAGTTGGGTCCGGTCGACACCGTCGACCGACACGTGTGCTTACTATGGCAGAACTCGCGGCAGCCGGACTCCGTCCACCAGCCGGTTGACCGGTCCACCTCGGTCGCCTCCTCCGGCTCAGTCGCCGACCGTAATGGAGCCCGTAATGTCTTACGCTGCCCTCAAATCCGCCCTCATGGCCACGGCCGTCGTCATGATCTGCGCTCTGGGCGCCTGCGCATTGACGGCCGCCGCAGGCGGTGCGACGGCCGACACGCTCACCGGTGTGCGGTATGCGCGGGCCACGGCAGGCCAACCGTTCCGCGAAACGGCCACGTCACCGAGAAACTCTGTGGTGTCGGTGTGGTCGGGGTCCATGGCCACCCAGATTCCGCTACTGGTGCAGTCCCCAGCCGACGGAGACCCCGCGGCACCAGTGCTCTACCTGCTCAACGGTTCGACCGGGGGCGAGCAAGGCGACGACTGGACGCATGCCACCGACGCGAACGCCTTCTTCGCGGGCAAGAACGTCTGGACGGTGACGCCGATAGGCGGGGCGGCGAGCTACTACGCCGACTGGCGACACGTCGATGGCGCCGCGAATTTTCGATTCGGTGTGACAAGTAGTCGCCCGCTGAGGTGGGAGACCTTCCTGACCTCCGAGCTGCCGAGGATATTCGAAACCAGACACGGAGGTCGGACCGGAGCCGCCCGCGCCCGTGCGATCGCGGGCATCTCTATGTCGGGCACCGCGGTCATTCGACTCGCCGAGAATCACCCCGGACTGTATCGGGCGGTCGGTTCGTATTCGGGCTGCGCCGACACCGCGTCGCCGGCCGGCAACGCGATCGCACGTTCCGTCGCCCTCCTGCCCGGAGGCGCCGATGCGTCCAACATGTACGGACCCCCTGGGGACCCGGAATGGGCCGCGCAGGACCCAGTGATCAACGCCTACAAGCTGGCCCGAGGCACGCCTGCGCTGTGGATCAGCGCCGCATCGGGACTGCCCGGACCCCATGACACACCGAACGACCGCCGGATCGCGGGCAACCTCGGCGCCTTGGCCGACCAGATAGCGATCGGCGGAATCGACGAGGCCGCCTCACGCGCATGCACCGCAACACTTGTCCGCCGACTCGGTGAACTCAAGATCGCCGCGCACGTCCGTTTTCCCGGCACGGGCACGCATTCCTGGGGCTACTGGCAGGATCAACTGCACCAATCCTGGCCCGTGTTCGCTCGCGCACTGGGCATCTGACCACTCGGACCCGCCCCCGTCCTGCATTTTCAGGTCTCTTTCAACTCACCGGCCGTAGCCTGTCGACGACGCAGTGCGAATACTGGGAGGGCATCTGTACGAATCAGCGAAAGCGGCTCGCGAAAGTGCATGCGGGCAATGACCGTCACCCGGCGGGCTCTGTGGCTCGCACAATTGTTGCGACCGCACACCTCTCACGTCATCGCATTCGGCATCGACCTCGACGGACCGCTCGACCTACCCCGTTTGCGCTCTTCGGTCGACTCCGTTCTCGCCCACATCGGCTGGGCCGGCGTCCACATCCCGGCGCATCTGTCACCCGCCGATCCGTCGTGCATCGATCCCCTGCGGCAGGCCGAAACACCTGTGCCGTCGATGGTGGTCGAGGATCTCCGGGATCACTCGCACCCCGATGACGAGAGCCGCAGACAAGCCGAGCACTTCATTGATTGCGCCGATGCCCGTGACCTCAGCTCGCCGTTGTGGGCCAGTCGGCTACACATCCTGGCATCCGATCGGCACCGCTGGATCCTTCGTGTGCACCACGTCCTGACCGATGGCGCCGGTGCACAACGCCTCATGCGCCACATCGGCGAGGTGTACGCCGGATCTGCGCAACCGGGCGACCTTTCGGTACCGACGACCGACGAGCTCATGGCAATCGATCACCGGTACCGCAACTCGCCACGTTTCACCGCCGATGCCATGTATTTCGAGAAGGCCCTCGAGCACCACAGTCCCAGTCTGCTGTGCGCCACTCCCACCGAACCCACCTCCGACGTGGTTCGGGTCACGCGTCGGCTCGGCGTCGCACGGTCGCCGGAGACACCGGAGATCCTGGCCGCCTTCGCGTGTCTGTGCGCCCGGTTGCTCGACACACCCGACGTCGGCTTCTCGTTGCCGGTGGCCGCCCGCACCACCTTCGTGCGGCGACGCGCTCTGGCGCCGTTGTCGACCGTTGTGCCACTGACTCTGCCGGGGATCGGCGACTGCGCCGCAACCGACGCCCGCAACCGCATGACCACCACAGTCGTCCGGACACTGCGTCACCAATTGCACCACCGCGAGGACATCCTGCGACACCGCGAGGACCTCACCGACTTCGGCGCAGTGGCGAACATCCTGCCGGCTTTCGAACCACCGGCGGGGACGGGGCTCTCCTGGACGGTGGAGGTGATGCGGACCGGCCCGGTCAGTGACGTGGCGATGACGCTTCATCCCGACGCCACCGACGGCTTGCGGGCGCTCACCTGGGAGGCGCCCGCGGCGGCGTTCGACACCACGCGACTATCTGCACTGGCCGCTCGCTTCGACGGGTTTCTCGGCTCATTCCTCCACGAACTCGACACCCAGACGCCGATGGCACCGGAGGCGATCTTCATCGGCGACGAATGGGCCAGGTTTCGCCATCGATCGGGGCCACCCGCGCCGAAATTCACGCCCACCGCAGCTCTTCTCGACGAGGTGTGCCGGTCCGATCCGAACGCGCCGGCACTGATCGAACCACAGCACGACGCCGACCCGAGGGTCCTGAGCTGGTCGGACCTGTGTGCCGCGGCCGACCGCGGAGCGCAACTTCTCCTCGATGCCGGCGTCGCACCGGGCGATCGGGTTGCGGTGTGTCTCGAGCGTTCGGCGTCTTCGGTGATCGCATTCTGGTCGGTGATCCGCGCCGGCGCCGTGTGGGTGCCGGTGGGCGATGCGTTCTCCCCCGACGCCAGAACCAACGACATCATCACGCGCGCAGGGGTATCGGCGATCATCGGCGCTCCCGGCGTCATCGGTGACGGGTCGAGGTCGCCCGCCGCAGACCTCCGATGGCTCGACCTCTCCGTCGCCGAGACGGCTGACGTCACCGAATCGATCTGTCCCGAAAGACTTCCCGGCCTCGACCGCGGACCCGACGACCGTGCCTACATTTTGTTCACCTCGGGTTCGACCGGGATACCCAAGGGCGTGGACATGCCACACCGCGGTCTCCCGGCGCTGGTTGCCGAGATCAGGAATTCGTATGCGCTGAAGCGTGACTCGCGGATGCTTCACGCCTCGGCACCCACTTTCGACACCGGACTGGTCGAAGTGTTGTCCGCGGCGGCGACCGGCGCGGCCCTCGTCGTCGCCCCGACGGGGATTCGGGGCGGGGACGCGATGACGCGATTGATTCGCCGGTACCACCTCACCCACATCATCGTCACCCCATCGGTACTCGACACGCTGGACCCGGCGATCGCCGATCAACTCGACCAGGTGGTTCTCGGCGGCGAGCCGGTACCAGCGCATCTCGTCGACCGGTGGGGCACTCTGGTGCCCCTGCGAAACGCCTATGGACCCACCGAAACCCGCTGCAGCATCAACTTTTCCGCGAAACTGCGTGGGCACGCAGCGGTGACGGTCGGCCCGCCGATGACCGGGGTGACCGAGGCCGTCCTCGATCGACTCGGACGCCCTCAGCCGCCGGGGGCATGGGGAATCCTGCATTGTTCCGGGCCGCAGGTGGCCGACGGCTATCTCGACGCACCCGACCTCACCGCGACCGTGTTTCGGCCGAGCACCATCTCCGACGACGACGTCATGTACTGCACAGGAGATATCGCCAGTTGGACCGCCGACGGCGAGATTCGTCTCCGGGGTCGGCGCGATGGTCAGGTGAAGCTTCGCGGGTTGCGCATCGAACTCGGCGAGATCGACGCGGTGCTCGGCAGGCATGACACTGTTGCACGGTGTGCCACGCAACTGCGAACACTGGCGTCCGGGCGGCCCGCATTGGTCACCTATGTCGTTGCCGCCGAGGGAACCTTGGTCGACCCCGCCGAGCTACGACGCGCGGTCGGCGCAGTGTTGCCGACGTACATGGTGCCCTCGATGTTCGTCGACATTGACGAGTTGCCGCACACCGCCAACGACAAACTCGACATCGCGGCGTTGGCGGCCATTCCGCTACCCACTCGTCGAGGCAGATCGGCACTCGATGCCAGGGAGGCCGCTCTGATCTCCGCGGTCTCCGAAGCACTCGGTGTCGAGTCGGCGGATCCCGATGCCGCCTTCCTCGATCAGGGCGGCGATTCGCTCGCCGTGATGACCGCGGCGGCGCTGCTGAGAATGGCCGGGCATCCCGAGATCACCGCCAATGATCTACTCCTCGCCGACACGCTCGCCCAGGTGGCCACCCGCATGAGCGATCCCTCGGCGTCCCTCGCAGCCGACACCCGACCTCGCCTCTCCGAGCGATGCGCGGGTGACCGCCCGACCCGGCCCAACTCCGATGCCGACTCCGTGATCGCGTTGACCGCTGCCCAGCGCAGCGTCGTTCGCGATCCGGATGACCCGTGCGCTCAGTTGATCCGATTCGCGTGGGTCGTCCCCCAGGGGACGTCACTGCGGTCCGAGGCCGACGTATCGCGACTGATCACCGAACTCACCTCCGCACACCCCGCATTGCGCTCGACCCACCCCGACACAGCGACAGGGCCGGTTCGACACGTGCACCGCTCGTGGCCCACGACCAGGGTGTTACGAGTGGCCGCCGTCGACGGCGTGGACCGCGACGGTTTACAGCGCATCGTGGAGGACACCACCGCCCGACTCGACGTACGATCGCAGGCTCCGATCGCGGTGACCGCGGCGACCGATCCGGCCGGGCGGATCGTCGCCTTGGTTACCGTCCTCCATCACATCGCCGTCGATGGCAGGTCGCTGCTCCTACTCGCCGGTGATGCGGCTCGGCGGGTGTTCGGCGTCCCGGGCGACTTCGCGCAGAGTACCCCTTCGACGATTCGACCAGCGCAGCCGACAACGACTTTCACCAACGCGAACGCTCTCGACGACGAGCAGGAGCGCTTCTGGTGTGATCTGCTGACCGGCGCCGAAGGGTCTGTCTGGACGCTGGGTGGCATCACACCCACCGATGTGGCCGTGGCAGCCGCGACCCGGTTCTCGGCGACCATCCCGGCGGCAGTGACCGCTGCGTTCACCCGTCGCGCAGCGCAGGATTCGGTCACCGCCTTCGAGGCCTTCCATGCGGCGGTCGCCACGGCACTCGCCGAGGTGACCGGCGATCACCGAACGCTGAGCGCCACCCCGGTATCGCGACGCACCCTCGACGATGCCGATGTGGTCGACGATTTTGTCGTGACGGCCATCATTCCACTCACCACCGACAGATCTCCGCACCGCGTCGCCGCAGAGACCCGGCGGTGTCGCGATGCGGCCGTGATCCCGATGGAAGAGGTGCTCTCCCTCGTCGGGCGCCCGGTCGACCCGGATCGTCTCTTTCCTGTCCCCGTTCTGATCGGTTGGGACCTCTCGCCACCACATCTCGACGGCATCGGAAGGATCCATGTGTTCCCACCCAAGAACACCCGGTGGCTACTCCAGGTCGACGGTACGATAATGCCGTCAGGTGACCTGCGTGTTCTGGTGACGGGCGCCGCCGACACACTCGGAACTGAGCGCCTCGAACGCATCCTGGCGGCCACCGTGGAGGCGGTGAGCGCGTCGTGACCGGCAGCACCGGCTCATTCGCCGCGGATCGGCGATCGGCCGATCGCGTGACTGCCGTCGCAGTACGGTTGGATTCCCGAACGGCCACAACGACACAACGCCACGGTCGCGCGCCGTCGTGGAATCGGATTACCTTCGGTATCAACGATCTCCACGTCGCCGCGCACCACCAGCGGTCCGGCCGGGGTGACCGTGATACTGGCCGGGTTGCGGCGATCGACGGGATGAGAACCGGACTCCGGGGTGGTCATTCATCCATTGTGCGCGACGGAGGCAGCTGATGTCAGGCCCGGCACCGGCCTCGGGTTGTCCGATGCTCGAACCTGTTGGCGCACTGGGTGAGACCGTCGCCGCGATGCTCCGCCGGGACCCACCCGCTCGGCGCTCGAGGATGCGCTCCATCGACACAGCTCTCGACGACCTGCCCACGGGCACAGACCTGCTGGCCGACCCCGACGCGCAGCGCACCTGGTTCGTACTTGCCGAGCTCGACGGGCGCGGCGTCGTCGGTGTGTCCGACAGGTGGAATGAGCATCCTGATGTGGCCGCCGTGCGTCACCGCCTCGGCGACGCGCTGGAGTGGGCGATCCGTGAGCGCGTTGGTCCGGTGATGCATTGCAGTGCAGACGATCTCGCGTCGAGGATCAGGCAGGACCTGTCCGAGCTGGACGCACCCCCGCTGTCGGCGCATCTGCGCAGCCACGGAACCGTCGAACAGTACCGGGACTTCTTGAGGCACCGATCGCTCTATCACCTGCGCGAAGCCGACCCGCACACCACCGCCATCCCCCGCCTGACCGGACAGGCCAAAGCCGGTTTGGTGGAGATCCAGAACGACGAGTACGGCGGCGGGCGGATCGAGCGCATGCACTCCACGCTCTTCGCCCGGTCGATGGCGGCGCTGGGACTCGACACCGATCACGCGGCGTACCTCAACGCCGTCCCCGCGGTCACGCTGGCCTGGATCAACTCCCTGACGTTGTTCGCCTCGCGGCGTCGGCTCAGGGGTGCCATCGTCGGGCACCTCCTCGCCTTGGAGTGCACCTCGTCGTTGCCCAACAAGCGCTACGCCGAGGGTTTGCGCCGTCTGGGACTCGGTTCGGCGGCGACCGACTTCTTCGATGAGCACGTCGAGGCCGACGCAGTACACGAACAGATAGCACTCCACGACATGGCAATTCCGTTTTTGCGCAGTGAGCCCGCGCAATCGGTGGAGGTGCTCACCGGTTTCCGCGCGGCAATCCTCTTCGACGCCGACGTCGGCCGCCACCTGCTCCGGTCGTGGAGTGTCGCAGGCGCCTGAGCGGGCCGCGGTTTCGCGCGCACCGGTCCCGTCTGCGGTCGATAGTAGAGTCGGATGGGTCGGGGGTCGCGGGAACACACAAGTGGAGGCTGCGTGCGCGTGCTGGTCGTCGACGACGACGCGAATGTGGCCGAAACCGTCCGCCGCGTACTCACCACCGCCGGGTGGAACGTCACGGTCAGCGGCGACGGTGTGGACGCCCTGGCCCAGGCGAGCGCCGAGGAGTTCGATGCGATCGTGCTCGACATCATCCTGCCCGGCCTCAACGGGTTCGAGGTGGTTCGCGAGTTGCGGCGACGTGAGGTCTGGACACCGGTGGTGATGCTCTCGGCCAAAGACGGCGAATACGACCAGGCCGAGGCGCTCGACTACGGGGCCGACGACTACCTGGTGAAGCCGTTCTCGGTGGTTGTCCTCAAGGCCCGGCTGCGTGCAGTGGTGCGCCGTGGCGGCCGGGAACGCCCGGCGGTACTCACCGCCGGAACATTGAGCCTCGATCCGGCTCAGCGGGTGGTGACGCGCTCCGGACAGGTCATCACGCTGACACCCCGGGAATACTCGGTACTCGAACACCTGATGCGCCGCAAGGGCACCGTCGTGTCCAAACACTCCATCCTGCAATCGGTCTGGGATGAGAACTACACCGGAGACGAGAACATCATCGAGGTGTACATCGGCTACCTCCGCCGGCGCATCGACCAGCCGTTCGGGGTGTCATCCATCGAGACCGTGCGCGGAGCCGGCTATCGGCTGCGGGAGGACTGAGCGCCGACCTCGGCCCTCCAGCGGCCCGTCGTCCGCCGACAACGGTAGTCGCACAACGAAGTCGACACCGCCACCGGTTCCCTCGGCCACCGCGACGCTGCCGCCGTGGGCACGGACGATCTCCCGCACGATGGCCAGGCCGAGCCCGGCACCGGATCCCTGACGCCGGTCGGCGTCAACTCGGGCGAACCTGTCGAAGATGCGCTCGCGCTGCGCTTCCGGGATACCCGGACCGTCATCGCCGACGGTGATCACCGCGTCGTCTCCGTCGGCGCGCAACGACAACGACACCCGGGAGCGGGCGTACCGGGCGGCGTTGTCGGTGAGGTTGCGGACGGCGCGCGCGATCATCTCCCGGTCACCGACCACTCGAACAGGCGCCAGATGCGGTTCCACCACTACGGTGTTCGACGATTTGAGCCGAGCGATCTCGGCGCCGACGATGTCGTCGAGGTCGACCTCGATCCGCTGCAGCGGCAGCCCACGTTCGTCGGCTCGGGCCAACAGCAACAGGTCGTCGACGATGTGTTGCATTCGTCGTGCCTCGGGAAGCAGCACGGCCCGAACCGTTTCCGTGTCGATCGCGGTGTGGGAATCGTCGGCGAGGTCGAGGAGTCCGACGACGGTGGTCAGTGGGCTGCGCAGTTCGTGGGAGGCATCACCGACGAAGCGCAGTTGTGCGTCGTGGCTGGACTCCAGTCGGCGCAGCATCCCGTTCATCGTCACTGCCAGCGCTCGGATCTCGTCGTGCGCTTCGGGTACCGGTACGCGTTGCCCGAGACGGCTCGCACTGATCTCATTGACCCGCCGGGAGATTCGTGACACCGGCCGCAGGGACCGGCCGACGAGGAGGTAGACCGCCCCGGCGCCGAGGATCACGACCATCGGCAGTTCGACGGCCATGATCGAGGCCATCGTCCATTCACTGCTGCGAATGCCGCTCGCGCGGTCGAGCGCGATGACCGAATAGCGTTGTCCGGCATACCTGGCCGTCACCGCGGTCGCGCAGTACTCGCCATGGAATCCGGGGATGTAGACGTCGTCGGCGTAGACCGGCGAGTCGTCGGCCGGTACGGTGCCCGCCCCGGCCGACTGGTATCCGGCGAGTGTCACCGCGCCGGTCGGCGCCCCCGGTGAGGCCACCACGACCGCGCCCTGCTCGTCGAGCACCTGCATCACATCCACACCGGCGCCGGGGGCGAGATCGTCGGAGTCAACGGCGGCGGGTCCCCCGTGGGTGATGGCGGTGGCGATCTGGTAGGCCTGCCGGGCGGTGGATCGATACATCGCGTCGGTGTTCGCGCGGTGCAACATGTACAGCGTCACCGCGCCGCCGATCCCGAGAGCGACGGCCACCACGATCGCCGCGATCACCGTCGACTGCACTCGCACACCCCATCGGGCGATGGGCGACGACAAAGTTCTCTTCACTGCTCGGTCCGTCCCGCGTCCGGCGGTCACGAGTCGGCTGGTAAGAGCATCGGTCCGCGTGGAACGCTGGTCGCACAGTCTATTCGATGCCCCCGGCGCCGACCAGTGTCGGCTTTCAGCGGCCCTTCAGGTGATCCGGCGAAGAGTGCAGAGCATGGTTGCCGCAGGTACCGTCGCCGAGTGCATCCTCGAGGCCGCACGTGAGCACGGAATCAGCGCGGTGTTCGGGGTCCACGGCGCCAACATCGAGGACGTGTACGCCACCGGAGCGGTGATCGGCATGCCGATGGTGGTTGCCAAACACGAGTTCGCGGCGGGCGCGATGGCCGACGGGGTGGCGCGGATGACCGGGCGGCCGGGCATGGTCGTGACCACATCCGGCGGGGGCGCGCTGAATGTGGTTGCCGCGCTGGCGGAATCCTACGACAGCCGGGTTCCGGTACTCGCGGTGATCGGTGCACCCCCGACACCACTGACCGGGCGCGGTGCCTTCCAGGACATGCTCGATCCCCCCGACACCATCGATCTCACCGCCGTCCTCGGCGGCATCACCGGATACTGTGTGGTGGTGCGCTTGGCGGCCGACCTCGGGTCTGCACTCGCCCAGTCGTTCGCCGCGCTGCGCCGCGGCCTGCCCGCCGCCCTGATCGTGCCGAAAGACGTTCAGACGCAGCCGTATGACGGGGCGGCCGGCGCCACCGGGACAGCTGCCGATTCGGCGAAGCAGGCGTCTGCTTCCCTCGACACCCTGGCCACGTTCCTCGCCGAGCGCGTCACCGCAGGCGCACACACGTGTGTGTGGGTCGGCGACGAGGTGTCGCGCTCCCATGCGGGCGAGACCGTCAGCGCGATCGCGACGATGCTCGGTGCCACGATCGTCGCCGCTCCCGGTGGCGCCGATGCCGTCACCGACCTCACCACGCACGCCGGGGTCACCGGGGTGATGGGCCATCCGTCGGCACGGCGGGCCCTCGCCGACGCCGACGTGTGCCTGGCGCTCGGCACTCGGATGACGGTCACCGATCGTGGTGGCCTCGACGACCTGCTCGACGGTATCGAGCTGTATCACGTTGGCGAACAGCCTCCTCGGTATCCCAGCAAGACCGTCGCGGTCACCTCGATCGCCACGGCGCTCATCCATCTCGCGGAGTCCGCGTCCCTGCGTCGGCTCCCGCCGCGTCGCCCGCCGCGTGCGGTTGTCGAATACCTGACGACACCGCCGGCCCCCGATCCGCATCTGCCGGGCCTACCGGCACTCATGACGGCGATCGACGCACACCTACCCCACGATGCGCACGTCTTCGCCGACGCAGGCAACGCCGGAGCCGCTGCGTTACACCATCTGACGCCGCGCCGCTCCGGCCGCTTCACCGTCGCCCTCGGCATGGGCGGCATGGGATACGCGATCGCGGCGGGGATCGGGGCCGCCATCGACGATCCGTCCCGGCGAAGCGTGGTGATCGCCGGCGACGGTGCGTTCTTCATGCACGGCATGGAGTTTCACACCGCCGTGGAGCACGACGCCCCGGTCACCCTGATCGTCCTCAACAACAACGCCCACGGCATGTGTGTGACGCGGGAGAATCTGTACTTTCCGGAGACGTTCGGTGTCAACCGATTTCGCACGTCGGATATCGCCGGCGCCGTGTCGGCGCTGTATACCGGCGTGACGGTCCGCCATCCCCACGATGCGGCCGGCACGAGCGCCGCCTGCGCGGCGCTCTTCGCCGAGCGCGGACCCAATTGTCTTGTCGTCGAATGCCACAGCGATGAGGTTCCACCGTTCGCTCCCTTCCTGCCCCGAGAGGACTCCGCATGACCAGTCAGCCCGCCCCGCTCGCCGACCTCGGGGACCGCATCGCCGACATCGACGGGCTCATCCGCGTCGAGAGCCACCCCCGCACGGTGGCGACCCCGATCATCGTCGACATGCTGCGCTCGGTGTACCCGCACGACAAGATCTTCGGGCAGTTCTGCCCGATCCAGGGGTACGTGGACGCACCGCCCCGCGAGCTGTTCTCCTGGCTCTCCGACACCCGCTCGCTGGAGGAATGGACCTACAGTCTGCGCGGATTCACCGAAACCGACGAGCCCGGCCTGTGGGTCGCCCAGGACCGGCTCGGCGACAACACCGACATCTACACCCGCACCATCTCCGACCCGAATGCGATGACCGTCGACTACCACTGTGCATGGGATCAGGGCGAACACCTGTGGATGATCTACCTGATGCGGGTCGTCGATGCGCAGGTGGTGTTGAATCGTCCGGGTTCGGTGGTGCTGTGGAACAACTGCCGGCATCCCTTCTACGACGAGAATCCCTACCCCGACACCGCGCCGCCCGATCGCCCGGTATGGGTCGGCGATTTCTGGGAGATGTTCTCTGCCGGACACCAACTCGAGCTCGACAATCTCACGGCGATCGCCGAGTTCCGCCACCACAACAACCTGCCCCTCACCCCGGAATGGATGACGTCATGACCGCCTCGACCAGACTTGATCCGACCCGCTCACCGGTGGTCCTGCGTGATCTCGCAGCCTATCTCCCCGACAACCGGGTCCCGGCCGACTATTTCGCCCGGTACGCCGCCGACGACGACCTTGCGGGCAACGTGATGTTCGCGGCACCCGCTTTTCGCCATCACGCCGCCGACGGTGAGACGTCGGCGGACATGATGGTCTCGGCGGCAGGCGTTCTCACCGATCGCCACGGGTCCGAGTACCTCGATGAGGTGAGCATCGTGCTCACCCACAGTCAGCTGCCCGAGGTCCCGGTGCGGGGGTGTGGTGGCGAGTTGGCGCATCGGCTGGGATTGCGGCCCCGGACCGTCCTCGACGTCCACAACGCGGGGTGTGCGGCGTTCATGCACATGATCGACATCGCCGGTTCGTTGCTTCGCGCCGACGGTGGTGGAGCGGCGTTGATCGCGCTCGCACAGAACAGTGCGGCACAGATCTTCACCCAGGAGCAGGTGCGGGGCAAAGCCCAGGCCGCCATCCCCGGCGATGGTTCGGCCGCAGCACTGTTGACCCTCGGTGACGACGGGTCGCCGATTCTCGGGTCGGCCGCCCACTCCTTCGGTGAGTACTCGGCGGACATGGCGTCGGTGTCGTCTCCTTCTCGCAAATACTGGGAGGCCGGACCCGGACAAATCCACATCGGCTTCACCGAGTCGCGCATCACCAAGGTGCTCGCGCGCGGCAACCGCATGGTCCCCGAGGTGGCGATCGAGGTGGCCGATGCGATCGGTATCGCTCCGTCGGCGCTGGATTGGTTCATCACCAATCAGCCCAATCGAATCTTCTTGCGCAACTGGCGCGAAGCGCTCGAACTCCCCGCCGAGCGTCACCCCGACACCTTCGACGAGTGCGGCAACCTGTTCGCCGTCGGTGTTCCCACCACACTCGACACCGCGATCGACGACGGACGTGTCCGACCCGGCGACGTGGTGATGATGTCGGCGTTCGCCCACGCCGGCGACTTCGCTGCGGCGACCGCCATCCGCTGGGCCGGCAGACGATGACCCGTCACCTGCGCCCGGCTCCCGACCCACCCCTTCAAATCTCATCGCAGAAATATGCTGCACCGCAACGAGTCCGGCTCGATCTCAACGAATCCGCATATGGGCCGCTGCCGAGCCTGGCGCGCGCCCTGACCGATGCGGTGCCCTCGCTCAACCGCTATCCCGAGTTCCTGCCGCACCGCACGCGCCGCACCATCGCCGGACATCTCGGCGTCGACGACGACGCGGTGACAGTGGGACCGGGTGCCACCGGCGTGCTCGCCGCCGCGCTGCACTGCGCCGTGAGCCATGGTGCTCGACGCGGCGTATCGTCACCCGAATTGCTGACGCCGATACCCACGTTCGGTGGCTACCCGATA
>NZ_MVPX01000403.1:0-17616 GCF_002043085.1 Gordonia sp. i37
CCTGCCGGCAGGGTCACCCGACATCCGGTGAGCCCGATGCGGGGTGTCGGAATGGGCTGGGGGTGGCCGGGTTCCGTCGTGGGCTCTCTGCGCCGCACCACGTCGAGGTCGGCGTCATATCCAGCGGCCACCAGGGCAGCACCGGTCGCGGGGGTCACCAGGCCGTCGGTCAGGTTCTCCACGCGCAGTGCGACGGTGAGGAGTTCGGCCAGTTCGGGTGACACGGTCACCGTCAGTTGTTCGCGCCCACCGCCTGCCGTCGTCCCTGCCAGACGGTTGGTGCGAGACAGTTCGGAATCGGGACGAAACCGCGAGGCGGCCAGGTCGAGCTCTGCGAGCGCGACGACGAGCAACTCGCGTGCCTGCGGTAGCGCCGCCGGCTCGGTCACGACCACCCGTACGTCGGTGCCGATCGCGCGCAGCGATGTCGCATACACCGCCGGTCCGACGGCGGTGGTGGTGGTCATGACGCACCCGTGTGGGCGTGCGGGGCGCTCTCGGTGGTCTGCGCGGGAGCGGTCGGCGTCCAGCCCGATCCGTCGTTGTCACCGGTGTCGGGTGACGACAACGTGGTCGGGGCGGTGGTGCCGGTCGGGGCGGTGGTGACGGTCGAGGTGGTCGCGGCGTGCGAATCGCCGCTCAAGGCCAGTCCGCCGGCGATGGCGCCGGTCGCGACGACTGCTCCGGCGCACACCCCGGCGGTGATCCAGCGGGCATGGACAAGGGGTGGTGGGGTGGGCACGGGCAACTCCTGGCACCGCCGGGTCGTTCACCGTGATCGACAGGTCACCGGCGGTTGTCCACTCATTGTGCGAAGCGTTGCTGAAGGGCCGCTGAATGCGACGTTCCAGCTTGCTGTCCTCCCCGGCCTCGGGGTCCCGCGGTCAGTCGGTGGTCGGGGACGCCTGGTCGTTGTCCTGCATGGCGCCCCAGCCGTACCACCGGTGCACAGCCATCACCGCGGTGGTCCGGGGCCGCTCGTGGTCGGGGTACGGCCGGCCGCCGTAGTGCCGGGAGATGCGGTCGATGTCGGCGAACCCGTCGTCGGCGCGGAAGTCGACGACCTCACCGATCAACGTCACGTGCGTGTACCAGCTGTCCTCGGCGAGGACCGTCAGCGTGACCCGCGGGTCGTTGCGCAGATGCCGCATCCGGACGCGTTCGTCGTCCATGTTGAGCAGCACGTGGTCGCCGTCGAGGAGGTACCACGTGGCCGCCGAGACGGGCACGCCGTCGGATCGGACGGTCGCCATGACCGCGGGGTTGGCCTTGGCCAAAGTTCGCGGGCGGGCTCGGGAAGCGGTGGACGGGACATCTGTTCTCCTCGGAGTGGTTCGGGTTCATGGTGGTAGAGCTCAGCCTGGATCGACCCCCGCCAATTGTGCCGACGCCGACCACAACCCGTCGATCAGTGTTTGATCGTGAGCTTGGCGGTTCTCGGGTCCCTTGGCTTTGTGTCGATGAAAGTACACCCCGTTGATGTCCGGGTCGGGGCCGCGGCGGGCCAACTCGATCAGCGGTTGCGCGCCCTTGTCGGGTGTGATGGTCCCGATGTGGCGCAGTGGCGTGCGATACAGGAGTCCGACGAACGCCGAGTCACGGCCGAAACTCGTCGCCGCGGGACCGGGATGTACTGCGGCGGAGACGATCCCATCGTCGGTCCACCGTTGCGCGATGCCACGGGTGAACAGGATGTTCATCAGTTTCGCGGTGCCGTAGCAGCGCAGGCCGATGGGGCGCCGGCGTCGGTAGTCGAGATCGGAGAGGTCGACGTGGCCGGCGAGGTTGCCGACGCTGGCGGTGTTGACCACCAGGCAGGCGTCCGGCGCCGCCAGCCGGTCTCGGAGCAGATGGGTGAGCAGAAACGGTGCGAGATGGTTGATCTGGAAGTTGGGCTCGTGCCCGTCGGGCGTGGCGTGCCGGGGATCGAAGGTACCGCCGGCGTTGTTGAGCAGCACGTCGATGTGGTCGGTGTGCTCGCGGATCTTCTCGGCGAGCCGGCGGACGTCGTCGAGTTGCGCATAGTCGGCGGTGAATACCACCGCACCGGTGTCGGCGGTGACGGCGTCGAGTTTGTCGGCGGAACGGCCGACGAGGATCAGGTCGACATCGGGTGCCGCGAGGGTTCGGGCGGTGACCGCCCCGATCCCGTCGCTGGCACCGGTGATCACGATGGTTGTGCGCGGACTCATGGTGTGACAGTCACTTTCGGTGATGTGGGCGCCATCCGGGAGGTGGTCAGCGAGGTGCGTCGCATGCCGGTGCGGGCGCATCCTCGAACAAGGGCTTGCCCAGGGGGATCAGGTAGAGCACGTCGAGCACCACCGGCCCGGTACCGAGGTTTCGGCCCACGTGAGTATTTGCTTGTCCTGCAGGCTCTTTGATGATGTCGCCGGTGTGGTAGACGACCGGTACGCAATCGGCGCCCGGATGGGTCAGCGTGCCGGCCCGTACCAACCCGATCAATTCCCCGTCGTGATAATGCCAGCCGGTGCTTCCGCCGGGCGCGATGGTGATCTCCCGGACCGCCACATGCACCCCGCGCGGCACGAACGGCAGCAGGCCGGCGGGTACGTCACCTTCGGCCAGGGTCACCGCCGTGACACCCGACGACGGCGTGGCCTGCGCTGCTGCGGGTATCACGGCCCCGAGCGTGGCCAACGCGGCGAGGACGACCAGGACGCGGGTGAGTGACCTCATGTACGGACCGTACCCGGACACAATCGGCAGCGGGAGCGATTGACGGGGTCGGTGCGCGACTACCGGCCCTGCCTTCGTGCGCACCGGTGCCTACCATCACTGGAGAAGCGACCATCAACGCCCAACGGAGGACCACGATGACGAGCACGCCAGAGAACTTCACCGCCCTGCTGGCCACCGAGGCCGACGGACAGATCTCCCTCGACCGAACCACGTTGTCCGCGAACGATCTTCCCGACGGCGAGGTGACGATCGCCGTGCACTACTCGGGCGTCAACTACAAGGACGCACTCGCGGTCACCCCGCGCGGCGGGGTGGTCCGCACGTATCCGATCGTTCCGGGGATCGACGTCGCCGGGGAGGTCGTGGCCTCCGATCACCCCGATTTCGCCCCCGGTGATCGGGTCGTCGCGCACGGCGGACCGATCGGCACCGAGGCCAACGGCGGCTACGCCGACTATGCGCGCGTACCCGCTGCACAGGTGGTCGCGCTGCGATCACTGAGCACCCGCGAGGCCGCCGCCATCGGAACCGCCGGCTTCACCGCGGCGATGAGCGTCGCCGCGCTGCTCGATCACGGCGTGCGCCCGGACGACGGACCTGTGCTCGTCACCGGCGCCTCCGGCGGTGTCGGCGCGGTGAGCGTCGATCTTCTCGCCGGGGCCGGCTTCACCGTCACCGCATCGAGCGGTAAACCCGACGCCGAACCCCTGTTGCGCGAACTCGGGGCGACCGAGGTCATCGGACGGCTCGTGGACGACGAGACGAAGATCCGACCGCTCGGCAAGTCGGTGTGGGCAGGTGCGGTCGACTGCGTCGGCGGCAAGACCCTGGCGTATGTCCTGAGCACCATGAACCACAGTGGTGCGGTCGCCGCGAGCGGCCTCACCGGCGGTGCGGATCTGCCGACCACGGTGATGCCGTTCATCCTCCGCGGGGTCGCGCTACTCGGAATCGACTCGGTGCTCATCGGCGCGGAGCTGCGCCGATCGATCTGGTCGCGCATCGAAAGCGATTTGCGCCCATCGCATCTCGACCGCGTCATCAGCGAGATCGGACTCGACGAGCTGCCCGCGGCGCTCGAGCAGATCAAGGGCGGCAAGCTCACCGGACGCACCGTCGTGCGGGTCCTCGGCGACGACTGACACCGCCTGAGAAGCCGGCGTCAGGGCGGGGTGCCCGCGAGATCCACACTCTCGATGCGCGCCCCACCCCGCGCCTTCGCCCGATACATCGCCTCGTCCGCGGCGGCCAGTAGACGCCAGGCGGTCGAGGCTTCCATCTCCTGCGGCGCCCGGATCGACAGGGACGCCACCCCGATGCTGAGGCCGACCGGCGGGATGCCGGGAACCGTGACGCGTACCGGCATGAGTGCTGTCGTCGCGTCCAGTTCGTATGCGGCGTCGAGGGCGAGGAACACCGCGAACTCCTCACCGCCGTTGCGGGCGACGGTCCCCGCATCACCGACGGCCTCGACGAGCGCCTGTGCCACGGCCACCAGCACCCGGTCGCCGGTGTCGTGGCCGTGCTCGTCGTTGACCGACTTGAAGTAGTCGACGTCGATGACCATCGCGGCCAGGACACCGTCGTGCTGCATCCGGGAAACCGATTCGACGTATCGGTCGAGGCCACGGCGGTTGGCGATGCGCGTGAGTGCGTCGACCTCCGACAGCCGGGCACGACGCCGCTGGGAAGCCCACACGATCTGGATGGTCATCGGTAGGCCGAGCACACCGGCGATCACCACGTCGGTGCGAGCGATGACGGTCGGCCAGTTCATGCCGTCGCGCACCGACAACACCGCCATCAGCACGATGAAACACAGGACGAAAGCGACGTGGACACGCATCCACGTCCGCGGCAGATAGAACGTGAAAAACGCTCCGGTCACGGCGAACAGAACACACCCCACCAGCGCCTCACCCGGGTCGGCGAAGGTGATCAGCACCGACGCGGTCCCGACGTCCGCCCAGATCCCGAAGGCTCGTGCGGCCACGCCGCGCGTCATGACGTCGCTGACCAACCAGACCACCGCCACGACGACATCGGCGACGATGCACGCGATCACCCACGGACGCCCGAGGTCGCCGACGGGCCCGCGCGTCGGATCGAACAGCGTCACCGCCGCCACCACCGCGAAGTTCAGCGTCGACAAACCCACCGTCGTGCGCGTGATCCTCTGGAGTGTGGAACTCAACCGTCTCCCCGTCGGCCTGATGGATGGGCTAGACGATAGCGAACCACCGATGCGCGGACGTATAGACGATTTTATTCACAGCGTGAGGACCGTCACGGGCTGGCTGTGGAGTACCTGTGCGATGTCCGCAGAGGTCGATCCCGTTCTCGCGCGGCCCGTCCGACGCGTCGTGACGAGAGGACGCCGACAAGACGTCCGACGATGTACATCGCGGCACAGATCGCGGTGACGAAGAATCCGATCGGCCAATCGGTCTGCACGGACAGGGCAATGGCGGCCCACACCGCGCCGACCGACAGCACCACAGAGGCCGCAATCGACCGACCCGGGCTGCGAGTGAAGCAGCGGGCCGTCGCCGCCGGACCCACGAGCAGGGCGAACATCAGCAGAGCCCCGACGATCGGCACGCTCATCGTGGTCGCACATGCCAGGACCAGCGCGAAGGCCATCGAGGTGTACCGGGTGTCGACGCCATGACCGGCCGCCATGTCGGGCAGTACCGAGCCGAGCAGCAGCGGCCGGTACACGACGGCCACCGTCAGCACGCACAGCGCACCGAGAACCACCATCGGGACGATGGCGATCGTCGACACTCCGAGGATCTGCCCGAACAGCAGCGCGTACACCTGCGACGAGTACTGGTCGCCGCGACTGAGGAAGAACTCACCGAGCCCCAACATGAGCACGAGGCCCAGCGCCGTCGCCACATCACGCCGAGCACGCGCCCCCAGCGCGGAGATCGTCATCGCACCGGCGGTGGCCGCGACGCCCAGACCAAGCAGCGGGTTGGCGCCCACCAGGACAGCAGCCGCGGCACCGGCGAAGGCACCGTGCGGAACGGCATGAGCCAGAAACGAATCCCCGCGCAGGACGACGAAGAACCCCACCACTGCCGCGATGATCCCGACGAGAGTGCCGGCGATCCAGGCATTGATCAGAAAGGGCTCGAACATCAGCTCGGCACCGGTACCGCGACGGGGACGTGGCGCCGGCGGCCTGCCGACACCACGCGCGCGAGGAGATAGGCGAGGAACACCAGCGTCACGATGCAGAAACTCACCGGCCAATTGCCGTGCGTACCAGCCCAATAGTGACTTTCGTAGGAGACCAGACAGCCCAGCCAGGTGGCGGCCACGCCGAGAACGACCGAGAGCAGGATCGCGGTGGAGAACCGCCGGGTCACCAGCAGCGCGGTCGCCGGTGGCCCGATGAGCAGCGCGGTGGACAGGATGACGCCGATCGTCAGCGACGACAACTCCACCGCCAGGGCCAAGGCGATCAGGAAGGCGCAGCCAGACAACCGAACTCGCACGCCGGCGGCGGTGGCGAGGTCATGGTCGACGAGGTCGAGTTGCAGCCACCGGTACATGGCTGCCACCAAGGCGAGTGCGACGAGGCCGAGGGCGACGACGACCGGCACCAGTGCCCGATCGATGACGAACAACGATCCGAACAGCACCGACACCGTGGCGTCGTGTGCCGCGCCGGAACCGTTGGTGGTCGCCAGATACAACAGCAGCGAGGTCAAGCCCAGACCGAACCCGAGGATCACCCCGGTGGCCACGTCGCGACCCTGGATACGGCGAATCCCGATGGCCTCCATGAGAAGTGCCGCGAGAACGCCCGCCCCCACGAATCCCCACAGCTGACTGATGCCGAGGAGGAACGACGCCGAACCGCCGACGGCGCCGAGGTCGGCGAGTGCGTGACCGGCGAAGGACTGCCCACGCACCACGGTGAAGACGCCCACGACGGCGGCGACCGCGGCGACGAAACCACCCACCAGCAGTGCAGTCTGGACCGATTCGGTGGTGAAGAATCCGGTGAGCCACTCGTTTCCGCTCATGTGGCCCCTACACCCCGAGTTCGTCGTGCGCGACGAGCCCGGGTGAGGACATCCGGTCGTCGGCGAGCACCAGGATTCGCCCGTCGGTGCGGATGACGCGGATGGGTCGTCCGTAGAGCCCGCTGAGCACTTCGGTGGTGATCACCTCGTCGGGGCGGCCGTCGACGGCCGTGCCACCGGCGAGGTAGACGACGCGATCCATCACAGGCAGGAGCAGATTGATGTCGTGGGCGGTCATCACGATGCTCACCCCCGTGGTACGGCGCAAGGTGTCGAGGAGATCAACGATGTCCGAGGCGCTGCCGGGGTCGAGGCCCGCCAACGGTTCGTCGAGGAGTAACAGTTGCGGCTTCCGGATCAGCGCGTGCGCGAGCAGGACGCGTTGCTGTTGTCCCCCGGAAAGCTCGCCGATGCGCTTGTCGGCGAAGCGCGGCGCGCCCACCGCTTCGAGCGCCTCGTCGACGATAGGCCGTAACCTACTGCGCCGGAGCGGTATACCGAGTCGCCCACCATCGATGCCGAGGGCCACGATGTCGCGGGCCCGCAACGGGGTGTCGGCGTCGACGCCGACCTTCTGCGGGAGGTACCCGATCGCGCCACGCGGGGGCCGATGTACCTGCCCGGAATTCGGCCGCAGAACTCCGAGCAACACGCGCAACAGCGTCGTCTTCCCGGCACCGTTGGCGCCGATCAGTCCCACGAACTCTCCCGGCGCCACCTCGACGGAGACGTCGTCGAGCACCGGCTGGCCGCCCAGACTCACCCGGATGTCGTGCGCGGCGAGCACAATCGAGTCCGCGGGCCCTACCACCGGCTCAGAGTTTCTCGGTCGAGGTGCCGTCGGTGACGGCCTTGGACATCGCGTCGAGTTCGGCGGTCATCCACCGCTGGTAGGTGTAGCCGGTCGGCATCGTCTCGTACACGCCGACCACCGGGATGCCGTGTGACTTGGACAGCGCCAGGTACTTGCTGGTGGTGTCGTCGGTGACCTGCTGGTTGTAGAGGAAGACCTTGACCTGCTTGTCGCTCAGCAGCGAATCCTGCAGCGTCGAGTCCTGAGGCGACGGGTCGGTGTCGTTCATGATCGCCGCCTGCAGCGTCCAGGGCGTCTTGATGTCGGTGCCTGCCGCCTGCAACATGTAGTCGGCGACCGGTTCGGTGACGGCAACCGGTGTCGCGGGGTGGGTCTTGGCGAAGCTCGCCAGGGCGGTCAGCCAGGGCTGCAGCGAGGCGGTGAACGCCGACGCATTCTTCTCGAACTCGTCCTTGTGGGCGGGTTGCAGCGTGCCGAGATCGTCGGCGATGGCCTTGGCCACCGCGGGCATCGTCTTGGGGTCGTACCACAGGTGCGGATTGGGGGTGGAGTCCGGAAGTCCGAGTACCTGTTGGGCCACAACGACTTTACGCCCGTTGACCGGGGACGCCTGCTCGAGCTTGGACATGAAGTCGTCGTAGCCCAGCCCGTTCTGTACGACCAGGCTGGCGTCGCGGAGCTCTTTGGCCACCGACGGGCTCGCCTCGTAGGTGTGCGGGTCGGTGTTGGGATCGCTCATGATCGCCGAGACCGATACGTAGTGCCCGCCGACCTGCGAGAGCACATCGGCGTACTCGTTCTCCGCCGCCACGGCGTGGATCGTCGAGTCCTCGGTCCCGCTCGACGAACTCGAACATCCTGCGATACCGATCACCACCGCCGCGGCAGCCACCGCCGCCACCGCCATTCTGCTGATGCGCACTCTCGATCCGTCCCGGGCTTCACGCCCTACTGGCAACGACAACCATTAACACGAGGAGGGTACGACGCGAACCGAGCGGCAGCCACCCTGTCGGGCGATTTGCGAAGAAGATCGTCTATCGGGCGATAAGTACCAGATGCGCTGGCGCGCATGAATTTTCGATGCCCACCGCGGAACGTCGATCAGACTTCGAGGGCCAGGTCGTCAAGATCGGCGAGCGTCTTGCCCTGCGCCGTCAACGAGTTATAGGTCCGCAAGCGGACCCGATCGATTTCGGTGTTGCTCACACCGCGTCGCCAGTAGCCGAACACCGCGGTCCGATCCTTTGCCAGGCCGAGGGTGGAGCGGAAATACGCTCGCAGCGACCGCATCTCGTCGCGTTCACCGGCGGCCCAGACGACCAGGTCGGTGGGGTCGGCGATCCGTGTCGCCGAGCGCACCAACGAGCCGGGTTCGGCGGAGACCTGCTCGATACGGACCTGCGCACCGGACACCAGTTCACCGACCGCCACGTCGTCGTCACTCTGGACGACGGCGATCGCCGATCGCCCCTCGGGCCAGACCCGCAGGATCTCGTAGAGCGCGGGAAGCGCCGAATCATCGGCGAACAGCGCAACCCGCGCACCGCCCTCCGGCGGCAGGAAGTGTGGACGCGGTCCGGTCAGCTCGACGGCATCGCCGACACGAAGCACCGTGCTCCACCGCATCATCGGGCTGTCGGCACCGTGCTGTACCACGTCGAGTGTGATCCGTGCCGCATCGAGGTCGGCGTCACGCACGGTGTAGACGCGGGAGCGGGCCTCGGCGTCGTCGAGGCCAATCCGGACAGCCACATTCGGCCGCGCCCACGTCGAATCCCGAGCCGCTTCACCGATGTCCAGCACCACCCGCAGCAACCCGGCACTGGGTCGCGTGATGCGCACCACCCGTGCGGTGACGTCGGCGAGCCCACTGCGGTGCTCGTCGCCGCGCAGTGATGTCTCGTCGGGGTCACCCGAACCCGCGGGCGGGGGGGCGAACTCGGTGGCCATACGCGCTCCCATCAATTAGTTTATGGGTACTATACAAATTATGGACGAGAAGGCAAGCCTCGGCACCGACGCCCCGGCGCCACCACGGCGTCGGGGCCGCCCACCCACCCTCGACCGTGCTCGTATCATCACCGCCGGCGTCGAAATGACCTTGCCTGCAGTTACTTTCGCCGGGATGGCCAAGCAGCTCGGGGTGACTCAGGCGGCGTTGTACAAACACGTGGACGGCCTCGGCGAACTGCGCACACTCATCGCCGAGCAGATCTTCCTCGACTGGTCGATCCCCGACCCACACGCAGCCCTCCCGATCCACGAGTACCTCCTCGACTTCGCACTGTCGATACGCCTGCTCGCGCACCACCACCCCGGCATCACCCCGTTCCTCACCCGCCGAACCGACACCACCGCGACGATGGTCGCCAAGATCGGCGCGCACCACCATCGCGTCGCCGCGGTATACGGCCTGGACCCGGCAACCGCGCGGACCTTGCTTTCCGGCATCGCGTTTGCGGCTGTCGCACTGGCCGATACCGTCTACGCCTCCTACGACCAGGAGAAGCGACCGTCGAGCGCACGCGCCGACCTCCCCGACGACGACATCGAGACCGAACTCCGATGGACCGTCAAGGCCCTCGTTGTGGGTTCGCTTCACGTTGCCGGACTCGACGTGGATCCCGGACCGCGGTGGCGTCGGACGTAGACCTGGCGCGATCTCCGCAAATCACCCCGGACCGGCATCCGCGACGGTGTGCGCTGCGAGTATGCGCGCGCGGCCATATGTGAGCACAATGGGTGGTGCAGGCAATCGAGTAGAGCCGCGCCACTCCCCCGACCTCCCTCGGGTTGCGGCGTGCGCTCGGGAAGGACACCCGTGACGACCACCGTCAACGCCTACATCGCCACCGCACCCGACCAGCCGCTGTCGAAGACCACCATCGAACGTCGGGACCTCGCGCCGCGCGACGTCCTCATCGACATCGCCTACGCGGGCATCTGCCACTCCGACATCCACACCGCCCGCAATGAATGGGGCGGCACCACCTACCCGGTGGTGCCCGGTCACGAGATCACCGGCACCGTCTCCGCGGTCGGTTCCGAGGTCACCCGGCACAAGGTCGGCGACCGCGTCGGCGTCGGCTGCTTCGTCCAGTCCTGCGGCGAGTGCGGCCCCTGCAAGGACGGCGACGAGCAGTACTGCGTGAAAGGTGCTGTGGGAACCTACAACTCCACCACCTACGAGGGCGAATTCACCCACGGCGGCTACTCACAGCAGGTCGTGGTGACCGAGGACTTCGTGCTGCGGATTCCCGACGGCCTGGAGCTGGACGTCGCCACTCCCCTTCTGTGTGCGGGCATCACGCTGTACTCGCCGTTGAAGCATTGGGGCGCCGGGCCGGGCAAGAAGGTCGCCATCATCGGCATGGGCGGGCTCGGGCACGTGGGCGTCAAGATCGCCCACGCCCTCGGCGCCGAGGTGACCGTGCTCAGCCAGTCGATGCGAAAAGAGGAGGACGGCAAGCGGTTCGGTGCAGATCACTATTACGCGACCAGTGACGAGTCGACCTTCCGCACGCTGCGCAACGAGTTCGATCTGATCCTGAACACGGTGTCGGTGAACCTCGACCTCAACCAGTACCTCTCGTTGCTCGCGGTCAACGGCACCTTCGTCGAACTCGGACTGCCCGAACATCCCCTGCAGCTCAAGGCATTCCCGCTGCTGAACAATCGGCGCTCGCTGGCCGGGTCGATGGTCGGCGGGATCGCCCCGACCCAGGAGATGCTCGACTTCTGCGCCGAGCACGGCATCGGCGCAGAGATCGAGACGATCAGCGCCGATGGGATCAACGAGGCCTATGATCGCGTCGTCGAAAGCGACGTGCGCTACCGCTTCGTCATCGACGCGGCGACCTTGGCCGACTGATCTGCCGCATCGCGACCGCGTAAGGGAAACAACTGCGGGGCACCGGTTCACACCGGTGCCCCGCAGTTGTCGCACCAGGAATTCTCGTTCGGTGCGCCGCCGGTCAGAGCACTTTGTCGATGTCGTCGGTGAGCTTCTCCGGCGTGACCGTCGGCGCGAACCGCGCCACCACCGCACCCGACTTGTCGACGAGGAATTTGGTGAAATTCCATTTGACCCGGCTGCCCAGGATTCCCGACTTCTGTTGGCGCAGCCACTGATACAGCGGATGGGCGTCGTCGCCGTTGACGTCGACCTTGGCGAACATCGGGAAGGTCACGTCGTAGGTCAACGAGCAGAAGTTCTTGATCTCGTCCTCGTCACCGGGCTCCTGGTGGGCGAACTGGTCACACGGGAATCCGAGGACCACCAGCCCCTGGTCGGCGTACTCGCGGTGCAACTTCTCCAGACCCTGGTACTGCGGGGTGAATCCGCATTTGGATGCGGTGTTCACGATGAGCAGCGGATGGCCGCGATAAGTGCTCAGATCGACGGGATTGCCGTCGATATCGGTGGCGGTGAAGTCGTAGGCAGTGGTCACGAGATCCCCCGGGGTCGTATGTCGGTGACGTCACATCGAGCCTACGCCCGCCGGTTCATACGGCGATGGCGGTGGCGACACCGTTTGTCGGTGACGCCACCGCCATCGATTACCGCGTCGGCGACACGGGCTCCGTGCGCTCAGCGCGAACCGGGCGTGCGCTGCTCGCCGGGGATCAGCTCCTCCTCCGTGTCGGGACCGTCATCGTGGGGCGTGTACGGATACTCGTCGACGCCGGAGTCGTCGGTGACCTCGACGGTCTGCTCCACCCAGTCGGCCTCGTCGGCCTTCGGAATCGGTTCTTGCGCGGGCATGTTCATCACAACCTCCTGCGTTGTCCTCGGTTCCCCGGCCGGCCATGGGTTGCCTCGGCCCGACCGGTTGTCTCAGCCCGATGTTCCGGCCGCGATCGCGTGCGGATCGCTCTTGGTCTCGACGGCGATCTTGCGCGGCTTGGCCTCCTCTGCGAGCGGGATGCTCACATGCAGCACACCGTTGTCGTAGGTCGCCGAGATGCGCGCCGGGTCGATGCCGTCGCCCAGGGTGATCTGGCGGCGATAGCTCCCCGAGAACCGCTCACTGGCCAGCCATTGCACTCCGTCGTCGGACGGGGCGCTGCGCTGCGCCGAGAGGGTCAGCACGCCGTTGTCCACGTTGACGTCGATCGATCCGGGATCGGCGCCGGGCATGTCGGCGATCAGCATGTAGTGATCGCCGACCTTGTACAGATCCAGCGGCATGAACCGCGGGGCGCGCTGACTACCGACCATCGAGCCGGTCATCAATCCACGAGCAAGCGCGTCGACATCACTGAACGGATCAAAACGAAGCACAGCACTCACCTCCTGAAGACCAGGCTGCCTGCCACCCTTTGACAGGCAGCTCTCACGCTGTACGGGTCCCAATATAACCCCGCTGCGCGCGCTCGTCTAGCACTCGAAGCAAAAGAGTGCTAATAGTCTTCAACGACGTCGTCATCGATCGTCTCACGGCGAAAAGACAAGGAGGACAGCATGACCGACCGTGAACACGATGCACCCGCCCGCACCGACGTGGTGTGGCCCGAGCCGTCGCCGCTGTCGACCTGGTGGTCGACGGTGATGGCGACGCCGGTGCGCGGCGATCACCGCAACGAGTCGACGAAGACCGCCGCGATGGCCTCCAGTCCGCGCTGATCGTCGGCGGTGAAACGCTCAGGTACCGGGCTGTCGAGGTCGAAGACGCCGATCAACTCGTCGTCGGCGCCGACGAGGGGCACGACGAGTTCCGAGCGGCTCTGCGCGTCGCAGGCGATGTGGTCGGGGACCGCGTGGACATCGGCGACGCGCTGCGTCGTGCGGGTGCGTGCCGCTGCGCCGCACACTCCGCGGTCGAGACCGATACGCACGCAGGCGGGCTTGCCCTGGAACGGCCCGACGACCAGCTCGGTGCCGTCGAAGAAGTAGAAGCCGACCCAGTTCAGCTGGGACAGTGAGTGATACACCAGCGCGGAGATGTTGGCCGCGTTGGCGATGCGGTCGTGCTCGCCGGCAACGAGGCCCGCCGCGCCCTCGGCGAGCTCGGAGTAGGTGCCGGTCTGTGCGGTCGCGATATCGAAGCTCATCACTCCATCATGGACTCCGCCCGGATGGTTCCGGGTGATGTTGTGCCCGGATGCCGGGCATAACATCACCCGCGATCCGAACTGGTGAGCGTCTGGGAACGGATGAGCACTTCGCACCCGTTCTGCGGTAGTGTTCGCGGCAACTTGTCATGATTGTCTTCTTCGCCGCATTCCTCGCGCTCATCACCTTCTGGCTGCATCGTCGCCTCGTGCGGGCCACGGCCCTGGCGCGCCCCTGGTCGGTGATCGCCGACACCCTGCTCGTTGTGTTCTGGGCGCTGGCCGTCATCGGTATCGCCACCGGGCGCGGACTGAATCCCTCGACGTTTCGTCCCATGGCCTGGCTCGGGCTGACCTGGCTGGCCACGGTGTTGTACCTGGCCCTCGGGTTGGCGGTGGTCGGTATCGGCGCGTTCATCTGGCGGCTGGTCCTCCGGCGGTCACCGAACGAACTCGCCGAGCCGAGACGCCGTCGACGCCTGCAGGCGGTCCGGGCGGCGACCGGGGCCGTGGCCGTCACGGCCGTCACACTCACCGCGTACGGGGTGGTCGAGGCGGCCGGCCCGCGGGTCACCCACACCGAGATCCGACTCGCCGACCTCCCCGAATCCTTCGACGGCACGCGGGTGGCGCTCATCTCCGATCTGCACGTCGGACCGGCCCGCGACGGCGACTTCACCCGGCGCGTCGTCGACCTGGTCAACACGCAGCGGCCGGACCTGATCGCGATCGCCGGTGACCTCACCGACGGAACGGTCGCCGAACTCTCCGGCGATCTCGCACCGTTGACCGCACTTCGCGCACCACTCGGGGTGTTCGGGGTCAGCGGCAATCACGAGTTCTACAGCGACGACGGCGGACGATGGCTCGACGAGTGGGAGCGGGTGGGCGTGACCACGCTGCGCAACCAGCGAGTCGCCGTCAGCCGGGGCGGGGCGACGATCGACGTGGTCGGCATCCACGACCACAGCGCGCCCGAACCCTACCGGCCCGACCTCGAGGGCGCCCTGGCCGGCAGTGACCCGCAACGCTTTCGCCTGCTGCTCGCCCACGAACCCCGACAGGCATTGCAGGCCTCGGATCTCGGTGTGGATCTGCAACTCTCGGGTCACACCCATGGCGGCCAGATCTGGCCGATCCGCTACCTCGTGCCGCTGCAGCAGCCGTCGGTCGAGGGCCTCGACCGGGTCGGCGAGACGACGCTGTACACGACGCGCGGCGCCGGCGCCTGGGGCCCACCGGTGCGGGTCGGTGCGCCACCCGAGGTGGCGATCCTCACGCTACGACGCGGGTGACCCCTCGGCCCGGACCGACGAATCCCGGTTCGCACGAGCCAGATTGGAGTGCGTGCGGCCGTAGAAGAAGTAGATACCCAAACCGATCACCAGCCAGACCACGAACCGTATCCAGGTCTCGATCGCAAGGTTCACCATCAGCGCGGCGCAGCAGATCGCCGAGATGATCGGCAGTACCGGCGACCACGGAACCCGGAACGGACGCTTCATCTCCGGTTGGGTTCGGCGCAGGACGGGGACGGCGACGGACACGACCAGGAACGCGAAAAGCGTACCGATGGAGACCATCTCGGCAAGCGCGGAGAGCGGGACGAAGGCACCGAGGAGCACGACGACCGCGGTGGTCAGCATCGTGATGCGGTACGGCGTCTGCCATTTCGGGTGGATCTTGCCCGCCGAGTGCGGCACCAGACCGTCACGGGCGAGCGCGAATCCGATCCGCGACATACCGACGATGTCGACGAGGATCACCGACGTCAGGCCGGCGACCGCAGCGATACCGACGAGCACGCCGGCCCAGCTCAAGCCCACCTGATTGAACGCATCCGAGAGTGGCGCGCCCTCACTGAGGTCGGTGTAGTGCACCATGCCGACCACGACGAAACACACACCCACGTAGAGCACCGTGCAGATGAGCAGGGTGCCGAGTAGTCCGCGGGTCATGGCGCGGGCCGGATTCTTGGTCTCCTCCCCGAGATTCGCGACGATCTCGAACCCGCTGTAGGAGAAGAACACGACCGCCGACGCGAACAACACCCCGGCCACACCGAACGCCGTCGCCTCGACGCCGGTGGCCCACTGCCACAACGGTTGTCTCAACCCGCCGTCGCCGCCGGCCGGCTGTGCAGGCGGAATGAACGGGGTGTAGTTGGCGGCCTTGATGAAGAACAACCCGGCGATGATGATGAACACACAGATGCTCACCTTGAGATACACCAGAGCGTTGGTGAGCCAACCGGATTCCTTGATGCCGATGGTGGCGACCACGCCGAGCACCAGGGCGATCGCCACCGCTCCGAGGTTGACCGTCGAGCTCTCGCCGAAGAAGGTCGTCGGCAGATTGAACACATCCTGCAGATATCCGGACCAACCCCGCGAGACCACCGCCGCGCCGAGGGCGAACTCCAGGATGAGGTCCCAGCCGATGATCCAGGCGATGATCTCGCCGAGCGTGGTGTAGGCATAGGTGTAGGACGATCCCGCGGTCGGTACCGCCGATGCCAGCTCGGCGTAACAGAATGCGGCGAACAACGCGATCACACCGGCCACGACGAACGAGATCATGATCGCGGGACCGGCGTTGTCCTTGGCCTGCACGCCGGTGAGGGTGAAGATGCCGGTGCCGATGACCATTCCGACGCCGAACCCGATGAGGTCACGGGTCCGCAGCGCCTGCTTGAGTCGCCCGCCCTCGAGCTGATGCCCCTCGTCGTTCTGGTGGATGACGGTATCAACCGACTTCTTCCGGAAGATCCCCCGGCTCTGCGTCCTTGGTCTCTCGGTCGACGGTCTCTCGGTCATCGCTCGACGGTAACCCGCCGCTGGGTTTGGCGTCACCGAACACGCCGTGGGCGACCCATCGCGCCACAGGAATCCGACATGGTCCGACTCACGCACTCGGGGTTGACCCCGACAACGATTCCGGGGTGCGATCCCGGGGTTCGACCGGATGTGTCACGGTGGGCATCGGCCGAGGATGAGTGCATGACAGCACGCGCGTCCACCGCTCTGGGTATCGCCGCCGTCCTCGGTCTCGTTCACGCCGGGGTCAGCATCTACTGGGGTCTCGGTGGCGATGTTCTACTGAGTACTGTCGGGCAGACTGCGGACAGATTCTCCGAGGACCAATTCGCCGACGGCCGTTGGTTATTGGTTCTCATCGGGATGGCCAAGGCGATGCTGGCCGTGGCACCAGCACTGACGGCTCGACGATCAGGCGCCGGCCTGCTTCGGCCCGGCTACTGGCTGGGCGCCACGGCGCTGATCGCCTGGGGCGCCATCAACACCACCACGGCGGGGCTGCTGCTCGTCGGAGCGCTACCGCGGCCCGAGCCGTTCAACAGCGCGGCGGCGGTCGGCCACGCATTGCTCTGGGACCCACTGTTTCTCGCGTGGGGTGTGGCGTTGGCCGGCGGAATGTGGCTCACCGCACCGGCAGTGGCCGACCTACGGCGGCTTTCGTCACGCGGTGGTGGCGAGCCGACCGAATCCACTGCGGTGGAAGATGAGCGGGCTGCCGGTCTCGGGGTGGTCGACGCCGTGCAACTCGAGCAGGACGATGATGTGGTCACCGGCCTCGACCTCGCGGTACACGGTGCAATCGAATTGCGCGAGACCGTCATCGAGGGTCACGGCCCCCTCCTCCGACGCGTTGAGAAGCACCCCGTCGAATCGCTGGGCCACCGGACCGGCGAGCTGGCGGCAGAGGACGTCCTGATGGTCGGCGAGCACGGTGACCCCGAGATGATCGGCGCGACGCAGATCCGGCCAGGTCTTCGAGGTGTTCGCGATCGACACCGACACCAGCGGCGGATCGAGGCTGACGCTGGTGAACGAGCTCGCGGCCAGGCCGATCACCGCTCCGTCGACCTCCGCGGCCACCGCGACGACGCCGGTGGGAAAGATCCCGAACGCCTTGCGAAGTCGCGCGGCGTCGAGGTCCTGGTTGGTTCGGAACCCGCTCACGCGTGCACCTCCAGCAATCGGG
>NZ_MVPX01000404.1:0-12176 GCF_002043085.1 Gordonia sp. i37
CCGGCCGCAGGGTGAGCTCGGGTGCAAGCGAGTGCGCGGGCGAACCACCGAGCATGAGCGGAATCGCGATACCGGAAAGCCCTGTGCCACCGGCGAACCGATCGAGGAACAGCTTGAGCAGTCCGGTATAGGCGGCCTTGTAGGTCGGGCTGGCGAACACGACGAGATCGGCGGCGCCGACCTGCGTCACCAGCTCGCCGATCCCCGGGTCGGACCAGTCGAGAATCGCCGTACCGAGGGTCGCGAGGTCGACGACGAGATCGGGTGCGCCACCGGTGAGTTGGGTGGCCACATACGTCGCGGCATCCAGGGTTCGACTGGCCGGCTTGGGATTTCCGACGACGACGGCCGTCGTCACGAGGCCGACACCGCTTTGACCGGCGCACCGAAGGGCACTGCGGCGCGGGCGGCGCGCGGCGGCGCCGGATGCTCCCACAGTCCACGACGGGTCAGCTCCGGCAGCACGCCCTCGCCGAACCAGTACGCCTCCTCGAGGTGCGGGTACCCCGACAACACGAACTCGTCGATGCCCACGTCGCGGTAGGCCTCGATGAGGTCGGCGATCTCGGTGTAGGAACCGACCATCGCCGTACCCGCCCCACCGCGCACCAGGCCGATACCGGCCCACAGATTCGGGTAGATCTCCAGGCCGTCCTTGGAACCCTTGTTGAGCGCGAGCATTCGCTGCTGACCTTCCGACGCCGAGCGCTTCAGGCCCGCCTGGATGCGGGCGATGTCCTCGGCGGAGATGTTCTCCAGCAACCGATCCGCCTCGGCCCACGCCTCTTCCGAGGTCGCGCGGGCGATGGTGTGTAACCGGATGCCGTAGGTCAGTTCCCGCCCCTGCTCTGCGGCCGCCCGACGAACGCGCGCGATCTTCTCGGCCACCGCCTCGGGCGGTTCACCCCAGGTGAGGTAGACGTCGGCGTGCTTGGCGGCCACGGCGATTCCGGCCGCCGACGAGCCACCGAAGTAGATCTCGGGAAGCGGGTCCGGGATCTGGTGCAGGGTCGCGTTCTCCACCGAGAGGTACTTACCCTCGAAGGTCAGCGTCTCCCCGGTCCACAGGCGCCGGACGATCTCGAGGAACTCGTCGGCGCGGGCGTACCGCTCCTCCTTGGTGCTGAAGTCACCGAACATGGCCTGCTCGGCATCCTCACCACCGGTCACCACATTCAGCAGCAAGCGTCCGCCGGACAGATTCTGGAAGGTACCGGCCATCTGCGCCGAGAGGAACGGAGCGGTGACACCGGGCCGAAAGGCCACCAGGAACTTCAGCCGCTCGGAGACGCTGCTGAGCATGGCCGTCGAGACCCATGCGTCCTCGCACCACGCCCCGGTCGGGGTGAGCGCCGCCTCGAAGCCGAGTTGTTCGGCACTGCGCGCGATCTGTCCGAGGTAGGGCACCGACGCCGGTCGCGACGAGGCCTGCGCCGCCACCCCGTGGCCGCCGCCGACCACCGTCCGACCGTCGCCGCCGTTGGTGGGGAGAAACCAATGAAACTTCACGCCTGATCAATCCACTTCCGAATTGGGGATACCGTGCACAACCACACCATTGCACCCGACCCGCTCGGCTCACCCAAGAGTTTTCCGCGCGGTGAGTCAATCCCTGCGGCCCCGCCATCCGGGGGCTACCGGACAACGAACCCCCGCAGCGACCAACCCCTCCCCACCCGGTGGTCGAGGTGCGCAGGGGCGCCAGCGACGGAGCCTCGAGACCTATTGCGCCGGTGCTGGTTTCGAGTTCCAGCGTCGGCGTTCAGGGGTCTCGAGACGCGTCGTGCTCGCTGCGCTCGCGCGAGGCTCCTCGACCACCGAAGAGAAAGGACCGGCTCCTCGACCACCGAAAGATAGGAACCGCTCCTCGACCACCGGAGAAGGACCACCGTGGAGAACCACCGGGGATTGCCCCGCTCAGTCGTCGGAGGTGATCAGTTCGTGGATGAACTCCATCTTCCCCAGGACCTTCGGCGGCAGCACGAAGGGATAGAGGTCCTGATGGCCCATCGAGCGGTTGATCTGGTTGAGCGCCCAGGTCAGCGGCAGCCACCATTCGATGATGCGATCGAAGCCCACCTGACCGGGGAGGTCGGCGTCGAGAGTGGCGCCGGCCGGAGCCAGGGCGAACGCCGCCGCCGTATCGAGGGTGTCGCGGATGTGGAGGTAGTGGGCGAAGGTCTCGGCCCAGTCCTCGGCGGGATGCATGGTCGCGTAGGACGAGACGTAGTCGTCCTTCCAGTTCTCCGGCGGCCCGTCGCCGTAGTGGCGATCGAGCGCGGCCTGATAGTCCTGGTCGGGATCACCGAACAACTCCTCATAGCGTCCGCGATTGGGGCCGTCACCGACGAGCACCATCTGATAGAAGTGGCCGATCTCGTGGCGGAAGTGGCCGATCAGGGTGCGGTAGGGCTCGTCCATCGACACCCGCAGCTGTTCGCGGTGGACGTCGTCGCCCTCGGCGAGGTCGAGGGTGACCACACCGTTGGCGTGGCCGGTGATGACCTGCTGGGTGGCACTGGAGAGCAGGTCGAAGGCCAGGCCGATCTCCGAGTCCTCGTCCTTGCCGAAGATCGGCAGTTGGAGTTCGTCGAGTTCGACGATGACGCGCCGCTTGGCGAGTTCGGCCTCGGCGAACGCAGCCATGGCGTCGGTGTCGGAGTCGTCGGGACGGGTGCGGGTCAGCCGGCACGACTCGCACAGCGCGGGCAACCCCTCACCGATCTCGACGAGCCAGTTGCACGCGGCGACGCCGCTGTTGGCGCAGCGACCGATCAATGCGTCGTCGACCTGTGCCTGCTCCTTGTCGTCGAGGACCTGGATGGTTCGGGAGGGCAGATGGAAGCCCAGCTTGCTCTCGCAGTTCAGACACAGCGAGTTCTCGAAAATCAGCTGCTGGCCGCATTTACGGCAGTGGAAATCGCGCAACGTTGCACTCCTTGGGTGAATTCGAGCTCGTGGATCGCGGGGGTCGCGTGGATCAGGATTGGCCCGGGTGCGGCCCCCGCACATGCTCGACGCGGACCTGGCCCATCGATCGTTTCGTCGGAACACATGGCCGAATGTGCACATGTGAGTGCCCGACATCACACTACGGAGTGGGGCCCACCGCCGCAGGCAACTCCGGATCGGCGGACCACTGCGACCACGACCCCGGGAACAAGGTGCCCGAGAACCCGGCGATGGCCAGCGCCGCGAGCTCGTGCGCGGCGTTGATTCCCGATCCGCAGTACGCGATGACCTGCGCATTCTCGGCGACCCCGGCCTCGGTGAACCGTTCGCGCAGCTGCTCGGGCGACAGGAACCGCCCGTCGTCGGCGAGATTCCCGGCCGTCGGGACACTGACGGCGCCGGGCACATGTCCGGCGCGGGGATCCATCGGTTCGGTCTCCCCGCGATACCGTTCGCCGGCGCGGGCATCGAGGATGACCACGTCGTCGCGGCCGTCCCGGATCTCCGAGGACAGTCGCGCGACCTCATCGAGCGACACATGCGAGAGTTCGCCGCCGGTCAGGGTGAAGGTGCCGGGACGCGCGGCGGTGTCGCCGGCGGAGACACGCATCCCGGCCGAGCGCCAGGCGTCGAGCCCGCCATCGAGCATCCTGACGTCGAGGTGTCCGGCCCAGGTCAGCAACCACCACGCGCGGGCCGCCGCCAGGTTGCCGATGTCGTCGTAGACCACCACCGGCGACGAGTCGTCCACACCCCAGCGTCGGGCGGCGTCCTGCAGGCGATCCGACGACGGCAGCGGATGGCGGCCGAGTTCGGCCGACGGCGGGTCGGCCAGTTCGGAATCGAGATCGACGTAGACGGCTCCGGGAATGTGACCCTCCCGATACCGCTCACGCCCATCGGTCCGCCCCAACGCCCAGCGGACGTCGAGGATCACCGGCGGACGGTCCGAGAGCATCTCCTCGGTCAGTGCGTCGACGTCGATCAGGTTCTGCGCCATGAACATTCACTCCTTTGTCGTCGGGGTGGCACCCGACTCCGTTTCGCCGCCGCGGGCCGCGATGACCGCGGGGGCCATGACCGCAGCGAGGTCGGCGGCGACATCGCGGTCGCTCTCGGGTGGCATCGCCACATAGCTCAGCGCCATGCGCGTGATCGCCCGCGCGATACACACCGCGTCGTCGTCGGCGAGACCAAGCCACGAGGTGGTGAGCATGTCGGTGAGACGCGCGCTCGCGGTCGTGATCAGCGGCGCGGCATCGGTGGTGATCAGCCGCAGCAGATCCGGCTTCGCCTCACCACGCTGCAGCGAGGTGATGAGCGGGTCGGCCGCGGCCACGGCGAAGAAGGCGGCGAATGCATCGTGCAATGCGCCATGGATATCGTGTGGGCGCTCGGCAACCGTCGACGCGACGATGCCGGCGAATTCCGTGGCCAAGCGCATCGCATACGCCTGCGCCAGTCCGTGGCGGGAACCGAACTCGTTGTACACGGTTTGCCGTCCGACGCCCGATTTCCGGGCGACGTCGGCCATCGTGATCGACGGCCAATCCTTTTCGACCAGCAGATCTCGCAGACCGTCGAGCAGAGTTGTGCGCAACAGCGCCCTACTCGCCTCCGCATAGGTCTGTCGGGTGGTCACCTCGACGAGGTTACCGAGCCGGCCCCGCGTGCCGATCGCGAGAGTCGAGGTCACACGGGCCGGTACGAATTCCGCGCGGCGGTCTCATCGATCTCCTGTCGATGGCCGAACCCGATCTGGATTCGACCTCAAGACAAATACTCGCAATTTGTCTTCGTTAGAGACAAATACTCTGCTATTGTCGAGCAACACCGAAACCCAGCGAAAGCGATGGTTGTCATGCACGTTGTCGATCGACTCATCAACAAAGCCCAGGTCGTGGTACCGATGGAACGCCAAATCCAGGGCCTGCATCTGCTCCAGCGCGCCAAACGGCTGATGGTGGACGATGGCCAGCCACGCTTCGAGGCGTCGGAAATCCCCGACGTTGCGGACCTGGATCTCACCGAGATCGACGTCAGCAATCCGTTCTTGTGGCGTCAAGGACAGTGGCAGCCCTACTTCAGGAGGCTGCGAGACGAAGCGCCCGTGCACTTTCGGGCTGACAGCGCTTTCGGTCCGTTCTGGTCGGTGACCCGCTACGACGATATCGTCACCGTCGACAAGGACTTTCAGACCTTCTCCGCCGAACCTCAGATCATTCTCGGCGCGCCGCCCGAAGGACTCGATATCGAGATGTTCATCGCGATGGACCCGCCGCGCCACGACCAGCAACGCGCCGCGGTTCAGGGCGTTGTCGCTCCGCAGACTCTGGAGGAGATGGAGGGCCTGATCCGTTCGCGGGTCCAGGATGTCCTCGACACGCTGCCGGTGGGTGAACCGTTCGACTGGGTGGACCGGGTCAGTGTCGAGCTGACCTCGCGGATGCTGGCCACGCTGCTGGACTTCCCGTACGAGGACCGCCGCAAGCTGGTGCAGTGGACCGACTTGGTGGCCACCAGCGCATCGGCCACCGGCGGGGCCAACAACACAGATGAGATCTACCGGGGCGCCGCCGACATGGCGGGGAGTTTCAGCGCGTTGTGGCACGACAAGGCGGCGCGCCTGGCGGCCGGCGAGAAGCCCGGGTACGACCTGATCACACTCATGCAGCTCTCCGAGGACACCAAGGACCTGATCAACCGGCCGATGGAGTTCCTCGGCAACCTTGTGTTGCTGGTCGTGGGTGGTAACGACACCACACGCAACTCGATGACCGGCGGTGTGCTCGCCCTCAATCAGTTCCCCGACCAGTTCGACCGGCTTCGCACCAACCCGGGGCTGGTTCCGAAGCTGGTCCACGAGATCCTCCGATGGCAGACGCCGCTGGCCTACATGCGTCGGGTCGCCACCCGCGACACCGTTCTGAACGGCCAGTTCATCCGTAAAGGCGACAAGGTCGTGATGTGGTACGCCTCGGCGAACCGAGACGAGCGCACATTCGACGACCCGGACAGCTTTGTGATCGACCGGCGCAACGCCCGTCACCACCTGGCCTTCGGGATCGGTACGCACCGCTGCATGGGGAGTCGGCTGGCGGAATTGCAGTTGCGGATCCTGTGGGAGGAACTGCTGGCCCGATTCGACGACATCGAGGTCCTCGCGGAGCCGGAGCGCGTGCAGTCGAACTTCGTGCGGGGTTACAGCTCGATGATGGTGCGCCTCACCCCGATCGGCGGTCGGCGGCCGGAGCCGGGCCCCTACCGCACACATCTACGCGAGGCCGGCGACAACGACTCTGCAGCAAGCAGTTCGGCGGCAAGCAGTTCAGCCCCCATGCCCACACGGCCATCTCGTGAAAACCGTGGTGCGGCAATGCAGACGCTCGATCTGCGGGTGGCCCGCCGGCGGACCGTGGCCGAGGGCGTCGTCGAGCTCACCCTGACCGATCCCACCGGTGGTTCGCTGCCCGACTGGACTCCGGGCTCGCACGTCGAGCTCCTGTTGCGGCCGGGGATGTCGAAGCACTACTCCCTCTGCGGAGATCCCGCAGACCGATCGTCATGGACTGTCGCGGTCCTGCGTGAACGCAACGGCCGCGGCGGATCCCGATTCGTTCACGAAGAACTGGCCGAGGGTTCGCACCTGCAGGTCAGGGGTCCCCGCAACCACTTCGCGCTCGTCGGCTCACCGCGATATCAGTTCATCGCCGGCGGCATCGGTATCACCCCGGTACGCGCCATGATCGCGGCAGCCCAGGCCGATGGGGCCGAATGGAACCTGTTGTACTGCGGTCGGTCTCGGAACTCAATGGCATTTCTCGACGAACTGGGGGCCGACGATCGGGTGACGGTCTGGGCCGGTGACGAACACAGCGGGCGGTTCGATCTCGACGCGATCCTCGGCGAGCCGCGGGCCGACACCCTGGTCTACTGCTGCGGACCCGCCGCGCTGATGGACGCCGTCGAGGAGAAGTGCGCAGCATGGCCGGACGGGAGCCTGCACCTCGAGCGGTTCGTGGCCGCGACCGGCGACGCGCCCGAGGGCGCACTCGACTCCTTCGAGGTCGAGTGCGCGGTCTCGGGGGTGACTGTCACGGTCGAACAGGGCACGACGATCTTCGCCGCGGTCGAGGAGGCCGGTGTCGACGTCATCGGTTCGTGCATGGAAGGAATCTGCGGTACATGTGAGGCCGACGTTCTCGGCGGCGCCCCCGACCATCGCGACTCCGTGCTGTCACGTGCCGAACGCGAACGCGGCGACACGGTCATGACCTGCGTCTCCCGATCACTCTCGCCGAAGCTGGTGCTCGACCTGTAGAACCTCGACCTATAGAACGCTGCAGCGTCAATCCGAGGTCACCTCCGGGCAGACGGCGGTCTGCGCCATGGTCCGTACGATCGGTCATATGAAGCAGGCTGACGGCGAGTACTACGTGACGGCGCAAGAAGTGGCGGCGTTCGAGGAATCGGGCAAGCGCTACTGGTACATGCGCGAGGACGGATCGACCGACCTCTACCTCGACGATCTCGAGATCACCCATGGCTGGCCGATCTTCCTGATGGAACGCGACGCCGCATGGTTCGCCAAGTGGGGCGGCGACTACGAGAAGGCCGTCGAGACCGATCTGAACCCGCACCTCATCAAGAACTTCGAGGAGCTCCTGACGCAGGGCAACTGGCCGCACGACCAGGACTGACCAGCGACTGTCAATGAAGTTGGGGTAGCCTTACCTCATCATGGGTTTCTCGTTCGCGACGGTCACCGGTACCGACGACCTCACCCCGCACATCCGTCGGGTGCACCTGCGCGTCGAGCATCTCGCCCGTCTACAACTGCCCGGCGGGCCCGACGACGCCGTGGGCCTCTACTTTCCCGAGCCCGGCCAAAGCCGACCTCCCGCAATGGAATTGCGCGACGAGGTGTGGGGATATCACGACCTCGACGAGCCGCCGGAGGGCCGTAATTACACCATCCGCTCCGTCGACCACCGAACCGCGACCGTCGACGTCGACTTCGTCATCCACTCGCGTGGTCCGGCGACGCTCTGGGCCCAACGAGCCGACGTCGGTGATGCGGTGGCGATGTCGCACGCGCGCGGCTGGTACCGGCCCGCGCCGGGCACCGACTGGCTCCTGCTGGGAACCGATCTCGCCGGATTACCCGCCGCCGCCCGCATTCTCGACGAGCTCGCCACCGATCCAAGGCCGGTGACGCTGGTGGTCGAGGTGATCGACGAGGACGACCTCGCCTATCTGGGCCACCTCGCCGACGGCGTCGAGGTCATCAGCCTGATCGGCAGCGGCAACGGCATCTCGGCGAGCCGATTGGGCACGACCATCGCCGCGCTCGACGTTCCCGCCGGGATCGGATACTGCTGGTTCGCCGGCGAGGCCGCCGAATCCCGTACGGTGCGCAAACACTTTCGCCGCGAACACCATTGGCCCGCCGACCGCTACGACATCATCGGTTACTGGCGCTACGACGGTGAGGCGTGGGCGCGACGCTACGCCGAGCACGGCGACGAGCTACTCGCGGTGTATCAGCAGGCGATCGCCGACGGCAAGGACGAGAAGCGCGCTGCCGAAGAGTTCGACGAGGCGCTCGAACAGGCCGGATTGTGATCCCAGCACTCGTTTGAGTACCTGGCGACTCAGTACCGCGCGATCTGACCGTCCTTGGGGGCGCGATACATTCGCCACAGCACCCGTGGGACAGCCCGCAATGGCACGGCCCGGGGCCAGTCCCGTGCGCGCAGCAATGCCTCGGTACCACCGTCGACGGTGATCACCGATCCGGCCATGAAATCGGCGGCGGGCGAGAGCATCAGCATCACCCACTGCGTGATCTGCTCCGGTGTTCCGTACTCGCGCAGCGGAATCGGGAAGGACCGGACGTTCTTCGACGACGCACCGGTCAGTTGCGATTGCAGCAGCGGGGTCATTACCGGCCCGGGGGGCGATGATGTTGACCGCGATCCCCTCCCCCGCCCATTCAGGATGGGTGCCGTGCACGCGACACCATCGGGTGACCGCGATTTTCGACGCCGCGTACGCCGCAGGGCCCGACAGCGCCTTACCCCGCCTGCGCAGGATTCGCGTGGCCCCCTCGGTGTCGCCGGCGTCGAGTCGGGCGACCGCGCGGCCTGGTACCAGCGGCGTCGCTGTTGTCGAATTGGAGCCGAAGACAACCACTTTCGATTTCCCGTTCGCGGCGAGCAGCGGGCGAAAGGCGGTGAGCAGTTCGGTCACCCCAAGGAGGTTCACCTCGACGATGGTGCGTTCGGCTCCGCGCGCCGGGCCGAGACCGGCCGCGAGAACGGCTCCGGCGAGTGCGCCCTCAGCCCGGTCGAGGACCGCGGCGATCGCCGACGCACGCCCGTGCGGCGTCGAGAGGTCCGCGGTCACCTCGGCGCCGTCCCGATCGATCCCGATCACCGTATGCCCGGCCGCACGCAACGAATCGGCAACCGCCGCACCCATTCCCGACGCCGATCCGGTCACCACGTATGTCCCCACACGTTCTCCCTCAGCCGTGGTTGCGCGAACGCGCTCCCCGTTGTTCTGCTCGCAGCGTACGGTCATAGGCCTCGTTGAAAGCGCGCAGTTCGCGCAACAGGACCTCCGGGGTACCAGGGTCGAGATCGGCGAAGACCTGTTTGAGGCGACTCACCCGCAGCATGCCGTCATGGGTGAATGCGGCCCGTCCGCTCTCGGTCGGGCGGATGAGCCTGCTCGTCGAGCCCTCGACGTCGAAGCGTTCGAGGTAGCCGAGTTTGATCGCGGCGTTGACCTGCCGGTTGACCGTGGACTGTTCGAGGTCGAGTTCGTCGGTGAGTTCCCGCAGGGTCCGTGCACGGCCGTCGGAGAGGACGAGCAGGATCGCGAACGCCGAGCTCTCGAGCACCGACTCGGCGGGGTGTTCGCTCTTGCGTCGATGAAAGCGGCTGAGTTCCTCGACGATGTCGCGGTAGAGCGGCGACGGCCACGGTGCGTGGTCGGCCCCGTCGAAGGTCACCGGCGCCGGACGTGACGTGCCGTTGCGCTCACCCTCGCGGAATCCGCCCACTGCGACCTCTTTCGACATCCGGCTCACCGACATTCTGCCGCAGCCGCCCGGTATGTCCGATTGAGGAGCCTCACGAGCTGCGCGGCTTGCATATGTACCTTACATATGTACGCTACATATAGCTTAGGAGGTGCGATGTCAGACACCAATTCGTCGCCGGCAGCAGAGAACCCGGCACCAGTAGAGTCCGTTCCGCGCAACGGGTCGTCCAATGGCGCCGCGATCGCCACCGTCATCGCGCTGTGTTTCGGTGGCCTCGTCGCATCCTTGATGCAGACGCTGGTCATCCCGATCCAGCCCGAGTTACCCACCCTGCTGGGCACCTCCCATTCCAACGCGTCGTGGGTGATCACCGCGACATTGCTGGCCGCCGCGATCGCGATGCCCATCGCCGGCCGCCTCGGCGATATGTTCGGCAAGCAGCGGGTCCTGCTGGGCAGCGCCGCGCTGCTCGTCGCCGGTTCCATCGTGTGCGCCCTGAGTAGTTCGGTCATCCCGATGATCGCCGGGCGTGCGATCCAGGGCTTGGCCATGGGCTTCATCCCCGTCGGCATCAGCCTCATGCGTGAGGTCACGCCACCCAAGATCACCTCGATGGCGATCGCCGCGATGAGCGCGACGCTCGGTGTGGGTGGCGCGATCGGTCTGCCGCTGTCGGCGTGGATCGCGCAGAGCTGGAACTGGCACGGCCTGTTCTGGGTATCGGCGATCCTGTCGTTGGCCGTCCTCGCCCTGGTCGTCGTGGTCGTCCCGCACGTCCCCGACGCGGTCGGTGGCCGTCTGGACTTCGTCGGCGCAATCGGCTTGGCCATCGGTTTGTCGGCCGCGCTCATCGCCGTGTCCAAGGGCAACGACTGGGGTTGGACGTCGGGCACCACGCTCGGCACGCTGATCGGCGGTCTCGTCGTGCTCGGGGCGTGGGGTTTCTATCAGCTGCGAACCCCCGAGCCGCTCGTCGACCTGCGGACCACCGCACGTCCGGCGGTCCTGCTCACCAACATCGCCGCCGTCGCCATCGGCTTCGGCATGATGGCGCAGTCGATCGTCATCCCGATGCTGCTCGAGATGGACGTTCGCACCGGAGTCGGACTCGGCCAGACCATGCTCGAGGCCGGCCTGTGGATGGCGCCCGGCGGACTGATGATGCTGGTCTTCGCCCCGGTCTCGGGCACGCTGATCAACAAGATCGGCGCAAAGTACACCTTGGCCATCGGCGCGACGGTGCTCGGTGTGGGCTATCTGCTCGCGATGTTCCTGATGAACTCTCCGTGGCAGCTGATGATCGCGTCGATCATCGCCGCGTCGGGCGTCGGCATCGGCTATGCGGCGATGCCCACCTTGATCATGGGCGCGGTGCCGATGACCGAGGCCGGTGCGGCCGTCGGCCTCAACGGATTGATGCGCTCGATCGGCACCACCGTCTCCTCGGCGGTGATGGCGGTGCTGCTCACCACCTCGACGATCAGCATGGCGGGCAACGACATTCCCACCCACACGACATTCAAGTGGTGCTTCCTGGTGGGCGCCGTCGCCGCGTTCGTCGGTGTGGCCATCACCCTGTGCATCCCCAAGCGCGGCCCCAAGCCGACGCCGACGGGCGTGGTGATCGCCGACTCGGCAGCATCGGGCTCGGCGACACCAGGCTCGGCGACACCGGGCTCGGCAGCACCGGCCACCTCGCACTGACCCCGCGCTCGGCCCGTCAGACCAGCCGGTCGCCGGTCTCGGGGTGGAACAGGTGAACCGCGTTGTCGGCCTGCCGCAACCGGATTCCCTCTCCACGCTTGGCCGGCGCCCGCTGTGAAGAGCGTGCCACCACGACCATCGGATCACCGTCGAGGTTGTGGACCGATTCGTCGGCCAGCGAGGCGTAGACGTAGGTTTCGCTGCCGAGCTCTTCGAGAAGTGCGACGTCGGCGTTGAGTCCGGTGCCGTCGTCGGAGAGCGCGAGGTGCTCGGGCCGGATGCCGACGACGACCGAGCTCAGCCCGGACTTGCGCAGTGCCGCCTGCGATGTGGCGTCGATGTCGATGTCGGCTCCGGCGATCGAGATGGCGCCGTCGCGGATCGGCGCGGTGAACAGGTTCATCGCCGGTGATCCGATGAAGCCGGCGACGAAGGCGTTGACCGGGTGGTCGTAGAGTTCGGCCGGGGG
>NZ_MVPX01000405.1:0-8444 GCF_002043085.1 Gordonia sp. i37
CATCGCCGGTGATCCGATGAAGCCGGCGACGAAGGCGTTGACCGGGTGGTCGTAGAGTTCGGCCGGGGTGGAGAACTGCTGGAGTACACCGTGTTTGAGTACGGCGACACGATCGCCCATGGTCATCGCCTCGACCTGGTCGTGGGTGACGTAGACGGTGGTGGTACCGAGTCGGCGTTGCAGCGCGGCGATCTGGGTGCGTGTCTGGACCCGCAGTTTCGCGTCGAGGTTCGACAGCGGCTCGTCCATGCAGAACACCTGCGGTTCGCGCACGATCGCGCGGCCCATGGCGACGCGTTGACGTTGTCCGCCGGACAGTTTCGCCGGTTTGCGGTCCAGATAGTCGGTGAGGTCGAGGAGTTTGGCGGCCTCGGCGACCTTGCGCTTGCGTTCGTCGGCGGAGATGCCGCGCATCTTCAGCGCGAATCCCATGTTCTCCCCGACGGTCTTGTTGGGGTAGAGCGCATAGTTCTGGAAGACCATGGCGATGTCACGGTCCTTGGGCGCGACGCCGACCATGTTGTCCCCGCCGATGCGGATCTGCCCGGAATCGATCTCCTCGAGTCCGGCGAGCATCCGCAGTGCCGTGGATTTGCCGGAGCCCGACGGTCCGACGAGGACCACGAACTCGCCGTCGGCGATGTCGAGGTCGAGGGAGTCGACGGCCAGTGACTCGGCGCCCGGGTAGACGCAGCAGGCCTTGTCGTAGGTGATGGTTGCCATGGGGTTCTCCTGTTGATACGAAAGCGCTTGGGTGAGTGGGTGACCGACGCGATTACTTGATCGCGCCGAAGGAGAGGCCGCGGACGAGTTTGTTCTGGGCGATCCAGCCGCAGATCACCACCGGCAGCGCGGCCAGGACCGACGCCGCCGACAGTTGCGCCCAGTACAGGCCCTGCCCGGACATGAAGCCGGTCAGGAAGACCGGCATCGTCTGCCCGTTGACGGCGGTCATGTTGACGGCGAAGAAGAATTCGTTCCACGAGAAGATGACACAGATCAGTGCGGTGGCCGCGATACCCGGGGAGATCAGCGGCAGGATAACCTCACGGACAGAGGTCCACAGACTCGCACCGTCGATGCTGGCGGCCTCGAGCAGTTCGCCGGGCACCTCGAGGAAGAACGACCGCATCATCCACACCGCGATCGGCAGATTCATTGCGGTGTAGAGGATCACCAGGGTCCACACGTTGTCAAGCATCCCGATCTTGCCGACGATCACATACAGCGGGATGATCGCGGCCACGATGGGCAGCATCTTGGTGGAGATGAAGAAGAACAGCGCGTCCTTGGTCTTGCGTACCGGGCGCAGCGATAATGCGAATGCCGCCGGCACACCGAGGACCAGAACCAGGATCGTCGAGACGATGGTGGCGAACAGCGAATTGAGCAGTGGCGTACCGATTCCGGCGTCGAAGACGTTGCGGAACTGCTGCAGGGTCGGGGCGAAGAAGAACGTCGGCGGGTTGGTGGCGGCGTCGCTTTCCTTCTTGAACGCGGTCAGCACCATCCACAGCACCGGGAAGAAGAACCCGATGGCCAGGATCCAGGTGAGTGCGGTCAGCCCCATCTGGCGTGGGTTGCGGCTGCGGCGTACCTCCGGCGTCGACGCCGGAGTGGTGGTCGGGGCGGGGCGGGTGTCGGTACTCATCAGGCCGGCTCCTCTGTTCCGGTGAATGACTTGAAGATCAGGCGCAGGGCCAGGGACGCGACGACGATCGTGCCGATCACCGTGACCACGCCCATCGCGGCGGCCTGCCCGATGTCGAATCCGAGGAAGGCACGCTGATAGATGTAGTAGGACAGGTTGGAGCTGGCCACACCCGGTCCGCCGGAGGTCATCATGTAGACCGCATCGAAGGTGTTGACCAGGTAGATGGCGCCGAGCACCGTGCCGAGCTCGATGAACCGCCGCAGGTGCGGCAGGGTCAGTTCGCGGAAGAGCCGGAAGCTGGTGGCGCCGTCCACGCGTGCGGCCTCCTGGATGTCCCGCGGCATCGACTGCAGTCCGGCGAGGATCAGCAACATCATGAAAGGTGTCCACTGCCAGACGAGTTCGGCCATCACGCTGGCGAGTGGGAATTCCGAGAGCCAGTCGGTGTGAATGCCGAACGGGCTCAACGCCCAGTTGACCAGGCCGTTGGTCGGCGAGAGCAGGCTCGTCTTCCACAGCAGCGCCGCGGCGACCGGTGTCACCAGGAACGGGGTGATCAGCAGGGTCCGAACCACCCCGCGCCCCAGGAACTTCCGGTCGAGCAGCAGGGCGAAGATCAGTCCGAGCACCACCGAGATGATCACGGTGCCCACGATCAGCAGGATGGTGTTGAGGGTGACCGTCCAGAATTGGCTGTCACCGAACACCGCGACGTAGTTGTCGAATCCGACGAACCGACGTGAGCCCGGACGCACCAGGTTCCACGACTGCGTCGAGTAGTAGAGCGTGAACACGAACGGAACCTGGGTGACCACGATCATGAAGATCAACGCGGGCAACAGGGGTCCGCGTCGACGCCAGCCCTCGGCGCGACTGATCTGGTCCTTCTTCGAGGTCACCGGCCGCCCCTGATCGGGGGGCACCTGCGCGCCTCGCGTGGATACTGCGGTGGCCATCTCTACTGCTCCCTCTGGTAGGACTTGCCGACGACCTCGGCGTACTGCTGGGCCTGTTCGAGTGCGTCGTGGACGCTGATCTGCCCGGCGATCGCCGCCGAGATCTGTTGGCTCACGCGGGTTCCGAGGTCCTGGAACTCGGGGATCGCCAGGAACTGGATTCCGGTGTAGGGCACCGGCGCCAGCGTCGGCTTGTCCTGATTTGCCGCCTGCATCGCCTGCAGGGTCTGCTGCGCGAACGGCCCGGAGATCTTCTGATAGGCCGGCAGCTGGTAGGTCGAGAGCCGGCTACCGGGCGGGACGTGCGTGGCACCCAGGGTGTTCGCCACATGTTCGATGTACTTGCGGTTGGTCATCCAGTCGATGAACTTCCACGCGTCGTCGCGGTGTTTGCTGCTCGACGGGATCCCGAGCGACCAGGTGTAGAGCCAACCGTTGTCGCCCTTGGCCATTCGTGGGGCCGGCAGGTAGCCGACGTCACCGGCGATGGTCGAGCTGTCCGGGCTCTCGAGCACCGACACCGCCGAGGTGGCGTCGTACCACATCGCGACCTGGCCCTGCGACATCAGGTTTCCGCATTCCTGGAAGCCCGACGACGAGGCACCGGCCTCCCCGTACTTGCGCACCGTGTCGACGTAGAACTGGACGGCAGCCTCGACCTGCGGACTGGTCAGCTGGGCGTTCCAGTTCTCGTCATACCAGCGACCACCGTAGGCATTGATGACGGTGTTCAGCGGGGCGAGCACCTCACCCCAACCGGGCTTGCCGCGCAGGCAGATTCCCGCGGTACGGTCGTTGGTGAGTTTGCGAGCGGCGTCGGCGACCTGCGGCCAGGTGGGGTCCGCGGGCAGCGTCACACCAGCCTGCGAGAACAGCTTCTTGTTGTACATGAGGAATGACGACTCGCCGTAGAACGGGGCCGAGTACATCGAACCCTGGTACGAGAGCGCCGATTTCAGAGTCGGAATGAAATCGTTCGCGTTGTAGGAGGGGTCGGCGTCCATGTACGGGGTGAGATTGACCAGCCACCCGTTCTTCGCCCACATGGGTGTCTCGTAGTTACTGATCATCACCACGTCGAACTCACCACCGCCGGTGGCCACCGACGCGGTGATCTTGGCGCGCGCTTCGTTTTCCGAGAGTGTGACGAAGCGGACCTTGGTGCCCGGGTTCTCCTGCTCGAACTGGCCGGACAGCTTGATCGCGTCCTGCATCTGCGAATTCGAGACCATTGCGACCGTCACTTCGCGGTCACCGCCGCCGGTGAGCGAGCCGGCACCGGCACATCCGGTGGCCAGCAGACCGATCGTGGCAGCCAAGGCCACCAGTCCGGCCTTGCCGCGGCGGCGTGACGGGGAGAGATGCCCGCTCGGGAATCTCGCTCGTAGGGATCTCACTGCTGACCTTCCTGTTGTGAGACAAGCCATTCCGCGGTCGGGACGTCGGTGACCAGGATGGTCGCGTAGCCGCCGCGGAGTGCGCCGAGAATGGATTCGGCCCGGTGGGTGCCACCGGAAATCAAGATCGCCGTGGGGCAGGCCTTCACCGCGTCGAGGGGGACCGAGACGGTCCGCTCCACCAGACTCGATTCGACGGCGATGCCCTGTGCGTCGTAGAAGCGCCCGCCGATCTCGCCGACCGCGCCGAGTTCGAGCAGTTCGTCGAGGACGATCGCATCGATGAATGCGCCCTCGAACAGGGTCGTCGATGTCGACACCGAACCCACTCCGAAGAGCATCACCTGCGCGCCACGTGCTGCCGACAGAGCCTGGGAGACAACCGAATCACGATTGAGGGCGGCGACGGTGTCGGGGTCGACGAACAACGGTGCGACCAGGCGCAGCGGCTGCGCGTGCAGACGCTCGGAGAAGCGGGCCAGCGCGTGGTCGACGCCGGTGTGGTATTCGACGGAGGTCATCGAGCCGTCCATCTGCACCACGCGTTGCGCCGCCGCGTTGGCGGTCATCGCGTCGGCGGTCGCGACCTGCTCCGGACCCCAGGTGAAGCCGAAGGTGTCGGCGGGTTGGATGCGCCGCGACAGGATCGACGCACCCGCGCGGCCGAGAGCGGCATTGCCCGACGCGGTGCCGTCGGCGACCTCGTCGATGATCAGCACCTCGTCCAGACCGAAGATCTGCTCCACCGTGCGTTCGAGGTCGGTGTGAATCGACGCCGACAGATGCTCGGGAGCGGTCACCGACACCTGGACGAGCCCCTGGGCACGGGCTCGCGCGATGAGCCGTCCGGCCGTCGGACGTGACACCCCGAGCCGGCCGGCGATGTCTGCCTGCGTCAATCCCTCGAGGTGATACATCGTCGCGGCGCGCACGAGCAGCCGCAGATCCTGACCGGTGTCGGCGGCGGGCCGGCCGGCTGACCCACGCCCGGTGGCCGGTCGTTTCGGTGGACCGTCGGGCACGTCCTTCGCGGCATCTGCCACATCTTTGCGAGAAGGCACTCGTCGACTCCGTTCGATCTCGGTGGTCCTGTGGAGCGTGGTGAGCATCTGCTCACTAGCCGTTCATGTGCTCAGTACGCTAACATCCTCGATGTGAGCCACGCAACAATGATCGAGAAACGTGATGCGCTGTCCGAAACCATGCGCGCCGGCGTTCTGCATCCCGACCTCCATCTGTCCGTCGAGGAGCGCCCCGTACCCACCCCGGCCGTCGGCGACGTGTTGGTGCAGGTCAGCGCGGTCGGAATCTGCGGGTCGGACACCCACTACGTGCGGCACGGACGTATCGGCGACTTCGTCGTCCGCGAACCCCTGATCCTCGGCCACGAGGCCTCGGGCACGATCGTCGCCGTCGGCGCAGACGTGGATGCGGCACGGATCGGCGAGCGCGTATCGATCGAACCGCAGCGGCCCGACCCGGCGTCGGCGGAGTCGATGCGCGGTGCATACAACCTGTGCCCGCACATGCGCTTCTTCGCCACCCCACCCGTCGACGGCGCTCTCGCCGGGTTCGTCACCATCGGCGCCGCCTTCGCCCACCCGATTCCCGACGAGATCAGCGACGAGGCGGCCGCACTCTTCGAGCCGTTGTCGGTGGGCATCGCCTCGATGCGCAAGGCGGGCGTGGGCCCCGGTGACGCCGTGCTCATCGCCGGGGCGGGCCCGATCGGACTGATGTGCGCCCAGGTCGCCCGGGCGTCCGGGCTGACCCGCATCGTGCTCAGTGAACCCGATCCCGAACGTCGCACGCGAGCACTGGATTTCGGTGCCACCGAGACAACTGCCCCCGGCACCGGGTTGGCGCCGGTGGATGCCTTCATCGATGCCAGCGGTGTCGCGGCCGCAGTCACCGCGGGTCTGCGTGCGTTGCGGCCCGGCGGACGGGCCGTGCTGGTCGGCATGGGCTCCGACACCATGGACCTGCCGGTCTCATTGATCCAGAACCATGAGATCGTACTGACCGGGGTCTTCCGCTACGCCAACACCTGGCCGACCGCGCGAGCGTTGGTGACGTCGGCCGCCGTCGATCTCGACGCGATGGTCACTGCCCACTACGGGCTCGACGAGATCGCCGAGGCACTGGACTCCGATCGCATACCCGGAATGATCAAAGCTGTTGTCCATACGCAGGTTTCGCGATACTGCACAGGTACCCGACCCGAACCGACCCGAAAGGACCGTTCGTGAGCACTCTCGCCGACGCCCTCCCGCTCAACACCACCATGCTGGGTTCTGTCGGTGACGTGCCGACGCCGCGCTACGACCGGGCCACGGTCACCACGGGCATCGTGCACTTCGGAGTCGGCGGCTTCCATCGTGCCCACCAGGCCTTCTACGTCGATCAGCTGCTCGCATCCGATCCGTCATGGGGAATCTGCGGTGTCGGCGTGCGGCCTGCCGACGCGCGGATGCGGGATGCGCTTGTGCCACAGGACGTTTTGTACACCCTGACCCTCAAGCATCCCGACGGTGCGGTGGAGACATCGGTGATCGGCTCGATCGTCGAGTACCTCTATGCACCCGACGATCCGGAGGCCGTTCTCGAGAAACTCGCCGATCCGGCCGTCCGCATCGTGTCCCTGACGGTCACCGAGGGCGGCTACAACTTTTCGGCGGCCACCGGCGAGTTCGATGCCGACAACCCGGAGATCGTGGCCGATCTTGCCGGAACCGCGCCGCCGACAACCGTCTTCGGACTCGTGGTGGAGGGTCTGGCCCGACGCCGCGAGCGGGGCGTGCCCTCGTTCACCGTGATGTCCTGCGACAACATCGCCGGTAACGGCCACATGGCGCATTCGACGTTCCTCGCGTACGCCCGGCTGCGCGATCCGGAGCTGGCGGCGTGGATCGACGAACACACGCGGTTCCCGAATTCCATGGTGGACCGCATCACCCCGGCCACTCCCCCCGAGCTGGCCGACGAGGTTGCTGAGCGCACCGGGATCGCAGACGCCTGGCCGGTGGTGGCCGAACCCTTCACCCAGTGGGTACTCGAGGACGATTTCTCCTGCGGCAGGCCGGCTCTCGAGAACGTGGGCGTGCAGGTCGTCGCCGACGTCACCCCGTATGAGCTGATGAAGCTCCGGCTGCTCAACGCCGGACATCAGGCACTGTGCTACTTCGCCCATCTGCAGGGGTACCGCTACGTTCACGACGCCGCGGTCGATCCCGATCTACGGGAGCTGTTGCGCCGCTATATGTCCGAGGAGGGAAAGCCGACTCTCGCGCCCTTGCCCGACGTCGACGTCGACGCCTACATCGACACTCTGCTCGAGCGATTCGGCAATCCGGCCATCGCCGATACGATCGCCCGGCTGTGTCAGGACTCCTCCAACCGCATCCCGAAATGGCTGGTACCGGTGATCCGGGATCGCCTCGCGCAGGATGGTTCCGTGAGACTGGCGGCCGCGGTGGTGGCCGGCTGGACGCGCTACGCCGAGGGTGTCGACGAGCACGGCGATGCGATCACCGTCGACGACCCGCTGGCCGACCGCCTCGTCCCGCTGGCGCAGCGCTCACGTACCGAACCGCTGGCCTTCTTGTCCGAGACGTCACTGTTCGGCGACCTCGCCGAGGACGAGTCGTTCACCGAGCCGTATCGGTGGGCGTTGGAATCGATGCGCAGCAAGGGTGCTCGCGCCACACTCCAGGAGCTGCTGTCATGACCCTCGTCGCCGGCGTCGACTCCTCGACACAGTCGTGCAAGGTGGTCATCTGCGACGCGGATACCGGCGCCGTGGTGCGCTCGGGCAGCGCGCCACATCCGGGCGGTACCGAGGTCGACCCCGAGGACTGGTGGCTGGCGCTGATCGCGGCCATCAGGGCGGCGGGCGGTATCGACGACGTCGCCGCGCTGTCGGTCGCCGGGCAGCAACACGGGATGGTGTGCCTCGATACAGCCGGACACGTGGTGCGGGAAGCTTTGCTGTGGAACGACACTCGTTCGGCCGGTGCCGCCGACGATCTCATCACCGAGCTCGGCGGCCCACATAAGTGGGCGGAGGCTGTCGGCGTCGTGCCGGTGGCGGCGATCACGGCCGCCAAGCTGCGATGGCTGGCCGACTACGAACCCGACCATGCCGACGCGACCGCGGCCGTCTGCCTACCGCACGATTGGCTCACCTGGAAACTCGCCGGCGGCACCGACATCGGCGCTCTGACGACCGACCGCAGCGATGCGTCGGGCACCGGCTACTTCTCCGCCGCCGACGAGGAGTATCGAACAGATCTGCTGCAATTGGCTTTTCGCGATCGACTACCGGGGATTCCGCGGATCGTCGGCCCCGGTGAGGCTGCCGGGAAGACTACGGGCGGTGTCGTACTCGGCGCCGGTGTCGGCGACAACGCCGCCGCGGCACTGGGTTTGCAGGCGGGG